>WTGE01000149.1 GCA_011525445.1 Synechococcus sp. CO36386bin_37 | reverse complement strand
GGTTTAGTGTATCTAACGATCGAAAGTATTTATTTGGTATTTTATCTCAATTAACTAACAGAGTAATGTTATGGGATTTGACTGTCTCAACGCATTAAAGTGAACCTACAAGAAAGTCTTGGCTTTGGAAAATTGCAGCATTCTTGAATTTCTCAAGAGAGTAGAGAGGGTTAAGAGTCCATTGTTAAGTGGATCTTGCTCAGAGTTGCTGCTGCTGACGAATGATCCATGCGGAGGCTGCCTGCTGTTGCTTCCAAGCCTTTAGCAGTGTTTTTGCAATGGATTGCAACTCTTCAACGTCTTTAGAGCTATCAATCTCTCTGGATAACTTTTCGATTTCGAACATCTGTCCAATGGTTAGAGCAATCGGGTCCACATCTCTGCTGCGATGGCCCCCAGAAACTACCCCGTCGAGGCTTGAGGTGCAAATCAGTCAGGTAGTTTTTGCAACAGATCTGGCGCTTTAATGCTCATCTGAATACATAACTGTTATTACAGACTATTGCCTGATGCTGTTTATCGCTGCCATTGGCACGTCTTATTGTCTTATAAACCATTGTCACGCTTGGTTTTTATGTACTTTTCTTGGAAGCAACATCAAGATCTTTCTAGAAAAGTATTCAATGCTGCAGACGATAATAAAGGCATCGCTCTCGCTTTGATGGGAATAGGATTGTCGATGTTGGCTGCTGATTTGTTGGTCCAAGAGCTAAACAGCTCCATGAAGGGTTCTCGAACACTCTGAATGTTGTGTTTCAGTGAAACCGTTTGTTGTTTGACCAGGGTTGTTTATTTTCCGAGAAATTTCGATAAAGCAGGTTTAGGGATAGATCAACGCTGAAACCAACCTGTCAAGGCTACGGCTAATGCATCGGCAGCGTCATCAGGACGTGGTGGTGAATTGAGATTGAGTTCTCGCATCACTGCATCGAGCACCTCGTTCTTGTCCGCATGGCCGTGACCAGTGAGTGCCTGTTTGATCTGCATGGGCGGGAATTCAACAATGGGCAATCCAAATCGGGCCAGCGTCATGATCAATACACCTCTGGCTTGAACAACCGCAATTGTGTTGTTCGAGCGATAGAAAAAAAACTTCTCCACACTGGCTAATTCCGGTTGATGGATCCGAATGATTTGCCGCAAGTCACGGGAAATTTCAACCATTCTTTCTCCATCGCTTCGATTGGGATCGGTGCGGATGATTCCGCAATCGATCATCCGCTGAGATCCTTTCTGTTTTTCTGTTCGAGGTTCAACATCAATCACTCCGTAGCCGACCCGTGCAAGTCCTGGATCAATTCCGAGAATCCTCAACGTTGGTCAGCCGGCCAGAGTCAATTGAAATTCAGCTCGATCATTGGATTCATTGCGTTCAAACACTTTGCAGAACACCTTCACAACCCGATCTCCAGAGTCGATCTGCTCAAGGGGATCTTTTCTCAGTCGATGGCGCAGACAGCACGACACCACTCGGGCAACGTCATCTTCGCTGACTTCCGTGCGTCCTTCAAACGCCGCAAGAGCTCGGGCAGCTCGATTGGTGACGATGTCCCCACGCAGCCCATCCACATCAAGTTCTCCGCAAACCGATGAGATACTCAGTCGAAGATCATCATCGATGGAAACTTGTTCCAGGCGTTGTTGGGCTTCCACAACTTTGGCCTGCAGGGCCTCCTGAACAGATGTCACGTTTTCACTGAAAGCTTCCGGATTCTCATCAAAGGCTGTTCGTTGATCCACCACCTTCACTCTCAATTCAGGATCACGAACAGTGCGGACTTCCACGCTCATCCCAAAGCGATCGAGCAGTTGTGGACGCAATTCTCCCTCCTCTGGGTTCCCCGACCCAATCAGGACAAAACGGGCGGGGTGACGTACGGAAACCCCTTCACGCTCAACAGTGTTCCATCCTGATGCCGCTGAATCGAGTAAGACGTCGACTAAGTGGTCGTCAAGCAGGTTGACCTCGTCAACGTAAAGGAGTCCGCGGTTCGCTTTGGCGAGAAGCCCTGGTTCAAAGGCACGAACACCTTCACTGAGAGCTTTTTCTATATCAATCGTGCCGCAGAGGCGATCTTCAGTTGCTCCCAGGGGAAGATCAACCATGGGAACTTGGCGTGTCTCCGTGCTGAGAGTCTCACCAAGTTCGATGCGTTGCCTGACATCGCTGCTTTGTAGATCAGGGTCGTTCAGTGAACTGTTGTAGGGGTCGCCTGACACGACTTCTATACCAGGGAGCAAGTCAGCCAGTGCGCGAATCGTGGTGGATTTGCCTGTGCCGCGGTCTCCCATGATCATCACACCGCCAATCCGCGGGTCGATCACATTCAGCAGAAGCGCCAACTTCATCTCCTCCTGACCGATCACGGCGGTGAAAGGAAAAACTCTGCGCTTGCGCGGTGCACTCACGGGTGTTGGAAGGTTGTTGAACTGGATTGTTTCACAGGCAGCACAGTGAGGACCTGAGGCGGTGTGGCATCTGCGGGATAGACCAGTCGCACGCGGACTCGTCTGCTCTGTCCAGGCCCCAGAGTCACAGTCCCAAGTTGGGGACCCTCCTGACCTCGGCGCAGAACGAGATGGAATCGACGTGGTCCCATTGCCCTGCCGCTTGACCCATCGAGTCCGCTGATTTCAACAGGTCCGCGAAACATCACAGGCCCACTGTCACCAGGTTTGAACTGCAATTTGCCGTTTCCACTCCCCCGTTTGTCGGGTGATTCCAAGGCGATTGAAACCTTGCGTTCATTTTGATTGGGGTTGTGCAATGGAAGAGTGAGGTCATACTCCACCCCGTAATTTCCGTGAGCAGCCCAGGCTGTTCCTTGATCAAATTTCTGTAGTTCTGCTGTCTGCACTTGTCCGGTTCCAAGCTCCCCCCGTTCCAGGCTGCTGATCGGCCAGGAGATCGGAGCTTCATTGATGTTCAGAATGTTGGAACCCGGATCGCTTAACCGTCCGGTCCAGGTGCTCCCGATTTGGATACCGCTCACTCTTGAATAGATGATTTTGCCTCGACTGCCTCTTGCAGTGGGCTGATGTTCTTTGGGACTGCGCGTCCCGGAACTGAGGAGTGCCCTCCAGTGCTCAAGCTTGGGTGGTTTGTCGTTTTGACCAAAGGCGGCCACCGTGGCGACATATACAGGCCCTGTGCTTTGGATCCTCAGCTGCAGGTTGCGGCCATTGAGCAACGGGTTGAGGCCGGCAACGGGAATCGGGAGGACGACCAAGGAATTCGCTTGTCCAGGGCTAAGCGTGATCTGTTTGGGGATTTCAGGAGCCTGACGGCCGCGGAGCAGGTCTCCTGCCACACGGCTTCCCGGCCCGGAAGCGATGGGAGAGGTGGTTTCTGCCATCAAAGCGGGCAGAGGTAGGAATGGCGCTGCTGTCTGGCCTGGTTGAGTCGCCTGTGAAAGAGAGGTGCTGCCACCAAGCACATCGAGCGTGACTGGATCCTTCCCCACTGGTTGAGCGATGACAGCGAGCCAGAGGGTGGAGTTCAGATTGTCTGGTGTACCGGCGAAGACATGATGGCTGAACAGATCAAAGCGTCCATCCAAGGCAAGATTGAGTCCCTTGTTGTCTGGAAATGTTGACAACAGCACCCCTTCACCGGTGATCAGTTCGGGGTTGTTGTCATTCAGCATCATCACCTCATCCAGTTGACCTGGAAGGGCGCGCAACTGCTGCTCCCTGACCAATGACGTCTTCACATGGCTTTCAGCTTTTGACAGCTGTCCAGGAAGTGCGATCAGTGAGAGAGCTGCGATGGTCAACAGCGGAAAACGACGCATAGCGAGAACAACGGAAACTGGTATCAGCGTTGACGAGGGGGCGCTGGCTTGGGTTTGAGCACTGGAGCCATGGCGGCAGCCATGTTGCGGATGAGCTCCGTCGAGCGGGGATCATTGAATGGACCTTTCACCAGAAAGGCAGCAACAGCACGACGGCCATCCGGGAGTTCAATCAGGCCTGCATCGGCGTAAGCAATTCCAATATCACCAGTTTTGTTCAAAACGCGGTAGCCCTTGATCATGAGGCTTTCATCGGGTTTCCCTTGACTGCCACCAAGACCCTTCAGCAACCCACCGGGGAGCAAGCGGTTGGTGACGGACGTTCCCATCACTTCCCTGAACAAATCACGACCGCGAATCGAGAGTGCCTCTCCCGTATCGACCAGAGCGATTGATCGAGCCAAGTCGCGGGCGCTTGTTGTGTTGGTGCCTTTTAAATCAGGTAGCCAGTTGTTCACTTTGGTGGCGCTCAGCCCCAAGCTGTCGAAGCGGGCGTTCAGATCATCGCGTCCACCGACCCGTTCGATCAGGAGATTGGTTGCGGTGTTGTCACTGACTCGAATCATTTCCGTCGCCACCTCGAAGGTTGGGAAACGGGTCCCAAGCGGCTTGCTTGCCATCCAACCTGCCCCGCCTCCAACAACTGTTTTGTTGAGGATGAGCGGTTCATTCCAGCTCAGCCTTCCTGCATCGAGTTCTTCGAGAGCCACCAGCAGGATCGGCGTCTTAATGGCACTGGCCGCAGGTAATGCTGTGTCAGGGTTGAGTTGTGCATACCGGCCGTCATCGAGTGCGAGCATGAAGGCGCTGACCTTCAGATCCGGTTCAAGGCCCGCCAGATTCTGCCAGCGTTCGCTTAAAGCCTTCAGTTCTTGTTTGGTTTCGAATTGGCCCAGCGTGTTCGTGCTGCTCGGCGGATTTGGAGCGACAACCTCAGGGGTCTCAGGACCAGCTTGCGGTGGGGTGGGAACGATCGGTGCAAGCCATGTGGGCAGAGCGAGATCTCCGCTCTGTACGGCCGGTCCGGCAAGCTTGAGGGCGGACCCTGTAATGACGCCCAAGCCGATTCCCATCAGCACCAGGCGCAGCATCAACCTCAGGGGACGCCCCCAACCAGGGGGCTTTTGACTGGAACGACTGGATGTCAAGTGGGGGGTGCAAGACAGCCTGAGGTTACGGGTGGTTGCGTCGTGCTGCCCATCGCAATTGTCGAACCATGCCCCGCAACAAAGCAACTTCGTCACTCTGAATCAGGGCCCGTTGCAGAAGTCCCTTGACTTTGGCCATGCGTGCCTTTGCCGTGTGTTCAAGCAAGAAGCCCACTTCGAGCAAAAGGTTTTCCGCGTCACGGAGGCAACCATCAAGCTCTGGAGCACTTGCGGGTACTGCATTCGATGTCACGGGCTGTGACTGTAAGTGCTGCTCTCGCTCCAATTCATGGAGCACTATGGCAACAGCATGGGACAGGTTGAGTGAAGGGTAAAGATCCCCGGTGTGCAACTTCAAAACCCTCTGACTGACCAGGAGTTCTTCATTGGAGAGGCCTCGATCTTCACGTCCAAACACGACAGCTGAACGAAGACCCTGCCCTCTGCCCTGTTGAATCCAAGGGGCCAGTTGCTCGGGCGATTGCAGAGGAATGTTGCCGTGATCCGTGCGACCACACGTGGAAACGACCTGCTGGCAATCGGCAACAGCCCTCATCAGGGAAGGGAAGATTGTGGCGTTTTTGAGCACTGCGTCCCCATGAACAGCCATCCGAATCGCGTCAGGATCGCTTGGACTGCAGCGAGGGGAAACGAGGCGTAAGTCTTGAATGTTGTAATTGGCACACAAACGAGCCACGCTTCCCAGGTTGAGAGGTCCTGCTGGCTCGACCAGCACAACGGCCAAAGTCAAGAGAGGGTTTTGAGATATGTGAGTAAGTCGGCCATGTTCTGAGGGTCGATTTCAAAGCGAGGCATTGGAGGCGTTTCACCGCTCACCACTTGATGGATGATCTGCCGGTCTTTGCGTCGATCACTCACCCCTTTCAGGCTTGGCCCTACAAGTCCCTGTCCAGCAATGCCATGACATCCAGCACAGTTAATACGGAAGATCTGACCTCCATGCTGTTCTGCCCCCTCAAGTGCCAACGTGGCTTTGGTGTAAGGGTCGAGGCGGGTATTCCCAAGCATCCAGACCAGAAGAACAATGCAAGCAATGGCAGCGAAAACAATGAGCGCTGCAATCAGCCCTCGGCTTCGCTCTGGGATAGCTGCAGCAGTTGATGACGTTGACGTCACAGAAGAGACCTGATCATGAAACAATTGTGCTTATTCTTTCTAGTGGGTGTGAAGCCATGATCGAACCCCTTCTCTGCGGGATTGTTTTGGGGTTGATTCCTATCACCTTGACGGGTCTATTTGTGGCGGCTTGGAATCAGTATCGCCGAGGCAGTGCTCTGGGAGGCTGAGTAAGAGGAGAGCGCTTTTTCCGTAACAGCGTTGATCAACGATTCTCCACGGTTGAGGGGGTTCCACAACGTTGTTATCGGAATGTTCGCAAACCACTAGTCCCTGATTGGCGATCCAATTTCCTTTGAAGAGGGCATCCAATGTGGGTTGGTAGAGGTTCGACTCATAGGGTGGGTCGAAGTAAGCCAGTTCAAAAGGGGAAACTGCATCGGGTCGTCCACCTGTCAGCCACTGCACCACATGTCTGCGGATGACCTGGATAGACGGTCTGGGAGACTTTCCCTTCGCAACCAGATCAAGGTTGTTTTTGCATATTGCTGCTGCTTTGTAATCCTTTTCCACGGCTAATACCGTGCTGACCCCTCGCTCGATCGCTTCGCATGCCATTGCACCACTGCCACTGCAGAGGTCCAGCCAAGATGCACCCTGCAATTTGGCGGCGAGAATGTTCATGACAGCCTCCCGAACCCGTGCTGTCGTAGGCCTGGTGTTGGGTCCGGCAGGGCTACGTAAGCGGCGGCCTCCACTGAGACGCAGCAGACCACTCATGGCATCAGAGGGGCGCCCTGATCGAGCCAGTCCAGCCATCGCCTCAACAAGTGCTGACCACTGATGCCTGACTTTTCAGGATGAAACTGACAGGCTCCTAAGCGCCCTCTCCAGACCACTGCGGTTACGCTGCCAGACCCAAATGCCACGCTTGCGGCACGGTCGTTGATCTGATCGGGAACAGCAGCATAGGAATGAACGAAGTACATCCACTCTGTCGCTGAAGATTCTGGGAGCAGGGGCGATGGTTGATCAATCTGTAGTTTTCCCCATCCCATATGGGGAATTCTCTCTGCCTGATCTTGAGGGAGTGCTCGAACGCGTCCTGGTAGGAAGCCAAGTCCTTGGCTTTGACCTTCTTCACTGGATTCAAAAAGAAGTTGCAGACCTAGACAAATCCCGAGAAGGGGGCGGCCAGCGCGATCCCACGCACGAAGTTCAGGAATGAAACCTGTGGCATCAAGGCGATGCATCGCCGGGTCGAATGCACCGACACCTGGAAGGATCAAGGCATCACAGGATTCAAGATCAGACGGCTCTTGCACAGCCGTCAGTGGACGACCGAGGCGTTCAAAGCAGGTCTGAACTGAAAAAAGATTACCCATGCCGTAATCGATCAGTCCAATGGTCTGAACTGCACGAGACATCGGATTCGCTTGATAGGGGGTGGCTGCAGCCAGATTGTCAGTTATAGGTGCTTGGAAATGGTGCCGGAAAGGGTTGCTTTCGGAACAGCTCCAACAACAGTGTCAACTTTCTGACCAGCTTTAAAGACCATCAGAGTGGGAATGCTTCGTATTCCGTATTGACTGGCAACATTGGGATTTTCATCAGTGTTGAGTTTGAAGACTTTGATTTTCCCTTCAAATTCCTTGGAAATCTCGTCAACAATCGGAGCCACCATGCGGCAAGGGCCACACCATGGAGCCCAAAAGTCAACCAAGACAGGAACGTCACTTTGAAGGACATCCTGTTCAAAGGATGCGTCTGTTACAGCGGTAGCGCTGGACATTCCAATTGCTGTTGTTGTCTAACGAATTTAGCAACCGCTTCCAGGGTTTTCTTGGAATCTTTTGGGGGACTTCAGAACTGTGACGGTTTGGGGTTCACGCTCGAAGGTCTTGATCGCAAAGACAGAAAGCCCGAACGCGCCGGGCCGGGGGGGTGTGAGGAGTGTGTGGACCGAGGCCCACACTCGTTGAGACTACCGCGAGTCTCATTCTTAAGTTGCTTGTCTCGGCTTGAGATCTTGGTTTACTTGCCCATGCCCAGTTGCTGGGCTTTCTGGTAGACCTTGCCTTCGGTGAGCAGTGATGGGGCCACGACAACCTCAACGTTCTGCATCTCTTTGATCGTTCGTGCTCCGAGGGTTCCCATCGAGGTTTTGAGGCAACCGAGCAAGTTGTGTGTTCCGTCATCGAGTTTTGCTGGACCACGCAAAATGCGTTCCAGACTGCCTGTGCTTCCCACCTTGATGCGTGTGCCTCGGGGTAGAACCGGACTTGGGGTGGCCATCCCCCAGTGGAATCCCTGGCCTGGGGCTTCTTCTGACCGAGCAATGGGGGAGCCAATCATTACGGCATCCGCGCCACAGGCAATGCATTTGCAGATATCGCCGCCAGTGACGATCCCTCCATCAGCAACGATCGGGACGTATCGGCCGCTTTCCTGTTCGTAATCAGTACGGGCAGCGGCGCAATCTGCGACTGCGGTGGCCTGGGGAATACCTACACCAAGTACCCCTCGAGAGGTGCAGGCAGCGCCGGGGCCGATGCCCACCATCACACCCGCTGCACCAGCGCGCATGAGTTGCAGGGCAACGTCATAGGTCACGCAATTTCCAATCACCACGGGCACACCCATATCGCGGCACAGTGCTTCCAGATCCAGTGTCTCCTGCCCTTCCGGTCCAATGTGGTTTGTTGAGACCACGGTGGCTTGAACGAAAAATAAGTCTGCTCCCGCTTCAGCGATGGCTTTGCCATAACGAAGGGCTGCCACCGGTGTTCCGCTCACCGCTGCTATTCCGCCTTGAGATTTGATCGCTTGAATCCGTTTGCGGATCAGGCTCTCTTGAACGGGCTCGCCATAGATCTCCTGCATCAGCGGCACAAATTCATCCTTGCCGACCGATGTGATCCGGGTCAAAGCTGAACTGGGATCCTCGTAACGGGTCTGAACTCCTTCAAGATTCAGAACGCCGAGGGCGCCAAGCTGGGAGAGCTTGACAGCCATCCCCACATCCACCACTCCGTCCATTGCGCTTGCAATGATCGGGATTTCTCGATCGATTCCTCCTAGGGTCCAACTGGTGTCGGTGACCTCGGGATCAACCGTGCTCCCGCCAGGTACGAGAGCGATCTCATCGATGCCATAGGCCCGGCGAACAACTTTGGAGCGTCCGAGCTGAATGTCCACCGCGAAACGTTTTCAAGATCAGAACAAACTACCAACCTGTCAATCTTGGTATGGAGTGGCTCAGGAGCGTACGGAGCCTCGAAAAGCTGTCCAAATTTCCTTGAGATTCAAAAAGAGGGCCTTTCTTTCATCGCTGCGAATCAGTCGTGTGGATGAGAACCAGGTCATCCAGCCCAGGCCAACCAGTTCGAACAGTCTCGGAGCGAGAGGAATGGTACCGATCGCAGCCAGGATACCGCTGTAAATCCTGATCAACAGTGTGAACGCAATCAGTCCAACAATCAGAACCAGGGGTCTGCGAGAGCGTTGCCAGAGTTCAGCGAAATTGTTCTCCTTCCACCACTGACGAACCTTGGCATTGAGGAGGTCCCACTCGCCTCCACTAGTGACGTCTTCAGCATCCCATGAGTCGCTGGCTGCCACTTGGATGCGTTCTGCAATCACCTCCGATGCGGTCGCCGGGACGGGAGCGGGAGCGGGAGCCGTTGCGGGCGTTTCAATCGATTCCTTCACGGTTGGACTGTCGGGACTGATCGACTCATGAGCCGGCGTGTTATCGGAAAGGGGAATGGAATCGGGTTTCGCTGCAGTTTCTGATGCAGCAGGTTTTAGAGGCAGCACAGTAGTTGCCTTGGTCGATTCGACCGGGTCGATCTTTGCGCTCTCCGTAGCTCCAATGGAACCTGCAGATGCCGGATTGATCGAATCGGTTTCCATGGCTTCAGCAGTGCATTGCAGATGCGAAAGCTTAAGGTCGTTTTCGCGTGCTGTTTTGAAGACGCAGCAAAAGCTGACGTATGGCTTCCTCCCTTCCGCGATAAACTGACGTAAGGCAATTAGGTCTTATATGGCGGATGCAGTGGGACCCGGCAACGGCGGTCCTGGCGAATCCGACGAACGGATCATTCAGACTGATTTGCGCAACGAGATGTCGCGTTCCTACTTGGAATACGCGATGAGCGTGATCGTCGGGCGCGCGTTGCCCGATGCCCGCGACGGACTCAAACCTGTGCATCGACGAATTCTGTATGCGATGTATGAACTGGGTCTGACGAGTGATCGGCCCTACCGAAAGTGTGCTCGTGTCGTGGGTGAAGTCCTGGGTAAGTACCACCCCCATGGCGATACAGCGGTGTATGACGCCCTTGTTCGCATGGCACAGGATTTTTCGATGTCGATGCCTTTGATTGATGGGCACGGCAATTTTGGGTCGGTCGACAACGATCCCCCCGCCGCTATGCGGTACACCGAATCGCGTCTACAGGCCCTCACCACAGACAGCCTCCTCGAAGACATAGAGGCTGAGACGGTTGATTTTGCAGATAATTTTGACGGTTCTCAACAAGAACCAACCGTTCTGCCTTCGCGCATTCCCCAGCTCCTTCTGAATGGATCCGCTGGCATTGCGGTGGGAATGGCAACCAACATTCCCCCTCACAACCTTGGAGAATTGATTGCTGGTCTGCTGGCCCTGATCAGCAAACCTGACCTTTCAGACCAGGAGTTGATGGCCTTGATTCCGGGCCCTGATTTTCCAACAGGTGGTCAGATTCTGGGCAGAAGCGGGATTCGTGAGACCTATCTCACAGGCCGCGGTTCGGTCACGATGCGTGGCGTCGCTGGGATCGAAACGATAGAGGTTCCAGGACGTCCCGATCGTGACGCCGTAGTGATCACTGCATTGCCTTACCAGACGAATAAGGCGGCGATGATCGAACGCATCGCCGAGATGGTGAACGATAAAAAGCTTGAGGGTATTTCAGACATACGCGATGAGAGCGATCGCGACGGCATGCGCGTGGTTGTTGAGCTGCGCCGGGATGCGTACCCGCAGGTGGTCCTCAACAACCTCTACAAACTCACACCACTCCAAACCAATTTCAGTGCTCACATGCTCGCGCTGGTGAACAGTGAGCCCATCTTGTTGACGCTGCGCAAAATGCTCGAGGTGTTCCTCGACTTCAGGGTCGAGACGATTGAACGCCGGACGCGCTACCTACTGCGTAAGGCTGAGGAGCGTGACCACATCCTGCTGGGCTTGTTATTGGCCCTGAATCAACTCGATCCGATCATCGCTCTTATTCGTGCCGCACCCGACACGGCAACCGCTCGCACGCAATTGCAGGATCGTCATGGGCTTACTGCCGTCCAAGCGGATGCCATCCTGCAGATGCAACTCAGGCGGCTCACCGCTTTGGAAGCGGACAAAATCCGTCTTGAGCACGAGGATTTGGTGACGAAAATCGCCGACTACAGAGACATTCTTGGTCGTCGTGAAAGGGTGTTCGGAATTATTCAGGATGAGCTGACACAGCTGAGAGATCGCCATGCAGTTCCCCGTCGCACCGAGATCCTGGATCTGGCGGGCGGCCTGGAGGACATCGACTTAATTGCCAATGAGCGCTCAGTTGTTTTGCTCACGGAAACGGGTTATCTCAAGCGAATGCCGGTGAGTGAATTTGAGGCCACCAGCCGAGGGACTCGCGGCAAAGCGGGTACGCGAAGCCAAGGTGAGGAAGCAGTCAAGTTATTCATTGGATGCAATGACCACGACACCCTCTTGCTATTCAGTGACCGTGGGGTGTCCTATGCCGTGCCTGCGTATCGCGTTCCTCAGTGCAGCCGTACGGCCAAGGGAACACCCGTCGTGCAACTGCTGCCGATCCCTCGGGAGGAAGCCATCACATCATTGCTGGCGGTGTCTGAGTTCAATGACGACACTGATTTGCTGATGTTGACAAGGGGTGGATACATCAAACGCACACGCCTCTCGGCTTTCAGCAACATTCGTTCCAATGGTTTGATCGCTATTGGTTTGGAGGAGGGTGACGCCCTCACCTGGGTGCGCCTTGCGGTGCCGGGAGACAGCGTCTTAATCGGCTCCCGTGCAGGAATGACGATCCATTTCCGACTCAATGATCACGAGCTCCGCCCTTTAGGTCGCGCAGCTCGTGGTGTGCGATCGATGAATCTTCGTGCTGGAGATGCGCTGGTCAGCATGGATGTGTTGCCCGTTGAGCTGGCGAATCAAGTGGCTCAGAGCCTTGATCACGATGAAGCTGAAAGCAGTTCTTCCGTTGATGGACCCTGGGTTCTGGTGGCTTCGGCCACCGGGCTTGGCAAGCGCGTCCCTGTGACGCAATTCCGTTTGCAGAAGCGCGCTGGCATGGGATTACGAGCAATGAAATTCCGTAACGAGGAGGATGAACTTGTTGGGCTGCGTGTGCT
>WTGE01000418.1 GCA_011525445.1 Synechococcus sp. CO36386bin_37 | reverse complement strand
GTTTATCACGTCAGCGGCGAATACATGATGGCGATCCAAGCTTCGGCAAGTGGTCTCATCAACCTCGAGGACTATTTCGATGAGGTTCATCAGGCCTTTCAGCGTTGCGGAGCGCGTTATGTCATTGGTTACGCCGCGGACCATTTCCTGCGCTGGCAGCAGGGTCGAGCAGCCGGATGATCACGCCAACGGCTGAGTCCCCAATTTTGATTGTGGGGGCTGGTCCGGTTGGCTTGTTGATCGCTGTTGGTCTGCAACGCCATGGTGTGCCTGTGCAGCTGTTGGAACGGCGATTCCATCAGCCACATCCCTCCAGGGCTTCCACGTTTCAGCCGGCAGTGTTGGATTGCCTCGATTCATTCGGACTTCTTCGCGGCTTGGAGCAGCACGGCCGGCGTGTTGAACACATGGCGGCGTGGGATCTCGACGCCAACACCCATCACGATGTGAGCTTGTTGGCTTTGGGGTCCAGCACAGCTCACCCTTATCGGTTGCATCTTGAGCAACGGCATCTCATTGCTGCGCTTGAGCAACGCTTCGAGCGTGGATCTCCTGGTTCATTGCACAGGGGATTGACCGTTCAGCATTGCGATCCTTCAGCCCTCAACTCGGATGCCACAGGTGTTGTGCTGGAAGCCACCGATGCCAATGGTCAACGGCACCACTTCTCAGGCTCCTGGCTCATTGCAACCGATGGTGCCCACAGCCAGTTGCGCCAATCGGCTGGCCTGGCCTTTGAAGGGGTTGACCTCGAAGCTCCTGTGGTGCGCCTCTACCTGCGCGAGTTGCCCAGCGTGTTGGCCGAGAAGTTTGCTCCCCTCACCTACCTACGGCGAGGTCGGCGCAGTTTGAGTTGCCTGCAAATGCTGCAGGGATGGCGCTTCATCTTGCGCCCTCGCCAGGATGAAGTGGCTGCTGCCTTGGCGACCACAGCTGAGCCAAGTGAGGAGTCGACTGTCGCGTGTGCTTCGGCCTGGTCGGTGGCATCTCTGCAAGAGCTGTTTCAAGGCCTGGTGGATCCACATCTCTGGCAACAGCTCGTGATCGGACAGGATCACTATTTCGTGGCTCAACGGCAGGTGATGACTCATTGCCGTGGTCGCCTGCTGTTGGCTGGTGATGCTGCGCACATCACCAATACACGTGGTGGGCTGAATATGAATTTTGGTTTGCTCGAGGGCTTGGACCTTGCTGAGGCCATCGCTTGTTGGTGGCATCAGCGCACCATCGATGCTGCTAGCAATGAGCCCATCAATCGCTGGGCACAGTGCTGGCAACAACGCGTTGCTGAGGTGTTGATGCCGCGAACAGCTCGGATGAGCGCTGTTGCCTCAGTGTTTGATTTCTCTGACGATGTCGATGCTGCTCTGCGTCAGCAATGGCTTCGGCAAATCACCCTGCTGGATCTGGCACCACAAGGCTGAGCACATGGCGAACACTGACCCCCTCGGCCTCATCGTTCCCCCCTCCAATCCAACTTTGGAGGTTGAGATTCGCCAGTTATTAGGCAAGACACCTCAGCTGTACACATCACGGTTGCCGTTCTGCAAGAGCCCTGATTTGGCCTTGCGTAACCAGCTCTATTTGGAGTCCTGTCTCGATACTGCGCAGCGCTTTGGCACGTTGCCTTTGCGCGGGATCATTGTTGGCTGCACGGGAGCTTTTTATGGATTGGGCCCCGAGCTTGATCAACGGCAATGTGATGACCATGGCGAGCAGTTGGGTCGGCCTTACTGCACAGCAAGCCTGGCTTCATTGCTGTTGATTCGGCAGCTGGGCTTTACGCGGGTGCAGTTGGAATTGCCCTATCCCGATTGGTTGATTGAACGGGCTGTGGCGTACTTCTCAGCCGCGGGTTTGGAGATTGTTGCGGCGCGATCCCTGTTGCATCCGCTTGGTGTCAGCCATCCCTATGAGATTGAGGAGCCTCAGTTGACGGCTTGTTTGCGAGAGCTCCATGTCCAACCCAACACATTGGTGTTTCTTTCTGGTACAGGAATGTTCTCCTTGGCGGCTCATCAGCATGTTGTGCATGACTGCCATGTGCCACTGCTATCGACCAACATTTGTATTACCAATTGGCTGCTGGGTCTGCTGGGAAATACCTATCGGGGCAGCAGGCTCATGCGGCAACTGATGCGTAAGTTGATGCGCTATTCACCTCAAAAGCCTGATCGAGAAAGTGTTTCATATCCAAAGCTGTGGAGGTAGCAGTTGCTCAGTGAGAGGTGCTGTCCACCAATGCTGAATCAAGGCTTTGGCTTTCTCGA
>WTGE01000360.1 GCA_011525445.1 Synechococcus sp. CO36386bin_37 | reverse complement strand
GTCCAACAAGCTTTCATCATGATCGACGCCAGTACGATCAGCCGAGCTTTCTGCTCAGGTCATGGCGATCAAACGCATTGCGGTCATCGGAGCATCCGGTTACGGAGGCTTGCAAAGCCTGAGGCTGCTGCAGACCCATCCCAACTTTGAAATCAGCCTGCTTGGAGGTGAACGCAGTGCGGGGAAACGTTGGAGTGAACTTTGTCCCTTTTTGCCTCTTCCAGACAACCCCCTGATCGAAACCCCCGATCCGGAACGAATCGCAGCAGGTGCTGATGTGGCATTGCTCAGCCTTCCCAATGGCCTGGCAAGCCGGCTGGTTCCGGATCTTCTGCAACGCGGCGTCAGGATTGTGGATCTCTCAGCCGATTACCGCTACCGCTCACTTGAACAGTGGTCGAGTGTGTACGTGCAGGAGGCACGGAATTGCAAACGCAAGGACGCCGACCTCTGCTCTGAAGCGGTTTATGGATTGCCTGAGTGGAATGCTTCTGCAATCGCGGCGGCTCGATTGGTTGCGGCACCAGGTTGCTTTCCAACAGCGAGCCTTCTTCCCTTGCTTCCTTTTCTCAAACAGGGTCTGATCGAACAGGACGGGATCATCATCGATGCCAAAACAGGAACATCGGGTGGAGGCCGCGCCGCGAAGGAGCATCTCCTGCTGGCAGAAGCCTCTGAATCGATTGCGCCATACGGGGTCGTAGGCCATCGCCACACTTCCGAAATCGAACAAATGGCCAGTGAAATCGCTGGATGTGGAGTGCAGCTTCAGTTCACTCCCCATCTTGTTCCCATGGTTCGGGGACTTCTCTCAACGGTGTACGCCCGGTTGCGCGACCCGGGACTCACTGCAGACGACTGCACGACGGTGCTCGACAGTTTCTACCGCCATCACAAGTGCATCCACGTTTTACCTGTGGGCACCTACCCAGCCACCAAATGGGCAAAACACACCAATCGAGCACTGTTATCCGTTCAGGTGGATAACAGAACAGGCCGTCTGGTGCTGATGAGTGCAGTTGACAACTTGATGAAGGGACAGGCTGCGCAGGCTATTCAATGCCTCAACCTCATGGCAGGGCTGCCCGGAGAAACAGGGCTTCCACTCGCTCCTTTTTATCCTTGAAGATCAGCTGCTCTGAGTGAAAGCCCCCTCGGCAATGCTGCCATCACAAAGAAGACAGTTGACGCCACCTCATCCCGGTCAGAGCGATGGCCCATGGATACAAACGATGTTCCTGGAATTGAATCCTTCTTGCCAAGGTCTGCACTGTGTCGTCTGAATCAACTCTGACAACTGCCTGGGCAATGATCGGTCCCGTATCAACATCCAGATCAACCAAATGCGCTGTGCAACCACTCACACGCACGGAAGCCTGAAGGGCTTGAGCAACTGCGTTGAGGCCTCTGAAGCTCGGCAAGAGAGAAGGATGAAGGTTGAGCAAACGTTCAGGAAAAGCGTTGATCAACACTGGGGTCACGATTCTCATCCAACCAGCCATCACGACCAGTTCGACGTCACTGTCGAGGAACACCTTGAGAAGGGCACGGTCGAGACTTTCTCTGGATTGAAAGAGTCGGTGATCCAGCACCTGGCAGGGAAGATGAAGACGTTCCGCACGTTGGGCAGCTCCACAGCCTGGATTGTTGACAACAAGCTGACGAATATCGGCGTTGAGGCGATCAGCAGCGATGGCTTTTTGGATGGCTTCAAAGTTGCTGCCATTGCCTGAGGCCATCACGCCCAAGCGCAGTGCTGGCTCAAATCGAGGCCACTGCTGAATCGGTGGAGAAATCAGGCCTTGGCCACAATCGAATGCATCATCAACGCAGTGGCTAACGTTCGATTCCATGGGCATTATGTCCTCATGTCCCATCTGAGCATCCTGCCGACTGTTCTGACAGACCTCGATCTCCTCGAGGAAACGCTGTTGGCCCAGCACTACGTCGTTCAAAGACCCGGCTTCATTCAGGCGTTTGGTCAAGAGGTTTTTCCCTCTGAGCTCGTCGCCACCAATGGTGACGGGATCCAATTCGGCTGGAGAAGAGATCTTGGTGGATCCCTCGAATTACTCGTGGATCTTGGACAAACAAAACATGCACTTGGTCATCAGAAGCGCCTCCAGGACATCCTGCGAGGCTATGCATTGCGGTCAGCCCTGCGCTCAGCTGATGGAATGACCTTTGAACCTCAAGTGAGTTCAATCAATCCAATAGGAGCTGAGCGGACCATGGGCTGATGAGTGGTGTCAGGATTGCCATTGATCTTTGCGACCCTGCTTGTCAGCAACTCAGGGTGAAGCTTGAGTGGACACCTCGTGTCCTAAAGCAAAGCTGGCTCATGCCAGTCTGGACTCCAGGGTCTTACACCATTCGGGACCACGCGCAGCATCTGCACAGTCTCCAACTGGAACAATCAGGGCGTTTGATTCCTACGAAACGCACCACACCCTCCGGTTGGACAGCGGTATTGACGGATCTCGAACCGTTGTGCCTCAGCTACGTCCTTGAATCACGTCAACTCACGGTCCGTACCAATCATCTCGATCCGGATTTTGCCTCCCTTTGCCTACCAGCAGTGGTCATGCTCATTGAGGGGGAGCGCTGGAATCGCCATCAACTGAAGCTCGCATTGCCCTCTGAGTGGAAAGGGCATGTGCCGCTTCCTCTAGAGGGAAACAGTTACACAGCAGAGGACTTTGATGATCTGGTTGATGCACCTGTCCATGCCGGCCCCTTTGAATCACAACCATTCTTTGTTTGTCATCACCGCCATGAATTAATTACCATCGGCAAACCACCGATGGAGTGGCCAGAGTCATTTCAAGCCGATGTAGAAGCGGTCTGCGAATCCGCCTGCAAGCTGATGAAAACTCCACCCCCAGCTAAAGATTGCTACCAATTGGTGATTCAGTTACTTGATCAAGGATATGGCGGACTGGAACATAATCATTCAGCTGTTCTGCAGTTTTCCTGGGAGGCACTTACAAAGAAGGATGGCTATCGACAACTTTTGCAATTAATCGGGCACGAATATTTTCATCAGTGGAATGTGCGAAGACTTCGCCCAAGCGCTTATGTCCCCTATCGTTATGATCAGGCAGTCATCAGTGACGGGCTTTGGTTTGCAGAAGGAATTACAAGTTATTATGACTTGAGCTTCACATTGTTATCCGGTTTCTCAAACCGCCTGACGTTTCTTAAAGATCTAGGCAAAGATATTTCTCATGTACTGCTCAATCCAGGTCGTAAAATTCAATCCTTGTCCAATAGCTCCAGAGAAGCGTGGCTAAGACTCTATAAGCAAACCCCTGCCAATTCAGTTTCTCAGATCAGTTATTACCGTCTGGGAACTGTCATCGCATTCTGTCTTGACGTCGGCTTACGCCAATCGGGTTCCTCCCTTGCCGATGTTGTTCGTGACCTGTGGCGAGACTTTGGTGACATCGGCAAGGGTTATGAGCCCAAGGATCTTGTCCATGCGGGCGCCGCCCATGACACAAATCTGGCGGAACAGCTCCCCACCTGGCTCGAAAGCACAACAGATCCCCCCATTCAGAGCAGTCTTAACGCCCTGGGCCTTCAGGCTGTGGCCATTCACGCGGAGCATGCCGATGCCGGCATGCAAATCAAGGAACAAAACGGTCGATTGATCATCAACACAGTGAGCCCTTCCGGTCCGGCCGAACAGGCCGGACTGGTTCCAGGAGATGAACTGATCGGAGCACACCAATGGAGGCTGAGAGGTCTTGAGCACTGGAATGCTCTGCTGCTGGGTCCAGATCAGATTCCGATCCTGTTCGCACGGCGCGGTCGCATCAATTCCACCAACCTGCAGAAAGCCGATCCAATCGTGGATCGATGGGAGATCGACTGGATCTCCGGCGCATCACCGTTCCAGAAGGAATTACGGGAACAATGGTTCGAAATCGTATGACTGAAATCTGGAACCGGCTTCTCCATCGGTTGAAACAACGAGGCACCACAGTGATGATCTGTGGAGGCACGCTGGTGCTCGGCTTGGGTGCACTCACCTGGGTTGGAATTGATCAAAGTATCGGTCTGAAGGCGCGAAGTCGGCCGTCTCTCCTTGACCTTCTTGATGAAGTTGGACGCGATCCCACCCAGAGACCACAGGGGGACGAACCCAGAGCTCAACCTCAACCACCAAGGTCGATGTCCTGGTCATCACCGCTGGCTGAACAGTGCTCAGGTCTAAACAGCAAGGTTAAAGATCGCCTTGATCAACAACAGCAATCTCTCGAGGAACGACGCGTTTCAGTTGCAACAGATCCAACCAATTTTGGTGAACGGTTTCGTGTGAATCCATGGGGAGAAACACTGAATCCAGATCCTCGAGTGGTTGTACTCCATGAAACGGTCTATTCCCTCCAATCAGCAGTGAACACCTTCATGACGCCCCATCCAAGGGATGAAGACCAGGTGAGTTATCACACCTTGATCGGTCTCGATGGAAAAATCGTTGATCTGGTTGATCCACTCAAGAGAGCCTATGGAGCTGGGTACTCGGCCTTTCTTGGAGAATGGGCGATTACGAATCCAAAAATCAGGGGCTCAGTGAATAACTTCGCCCTGCATTTAAGCCTTGAAACTCCTCCTGATGGTGGCAACAGTCAAGCCAGCCATAGTGGATACACATCGGCGCAATATGACTCTCTCGCATTGGTCTTAAATGAATGGTTGGAGCGCTTCGGCTTTGCTCCTGCAGCAATCACAACCCCTCGACATGTAGATCTTGGCGGTGAACGCGGCGATCCCAGAAGTTTTGATTGGCAGCAGCTCCAGGTGCGCTTAGCTGCCCTGGGTGCCCTGTGCTCCTGAGTCGCTCTTTGAAACAGGCGGAAGAATTCCTGATCTAGGGATCTCTAAACCAATGGTTGCGTCACGGTGCGACGCTGAGAGTAGATCAGACCGTGCAGTTCAGGATCCTGCATATAACGAAGAATTCGCCTTGGATAATCCAGTTTTCCATTGTGCAGATAAGCCAGGGTGGCTATGGCCTTGGCGTCCACATAGGAGCGACTTGCAATCAGAACCTGATCCTGAGAAAGGCCCAAGGCCCTTTTCAGACGTGCGAGTTTTCCAGCCAGCAATTCAACATTGGCTTCAGCGTCCATTAACAAATTTCGAGCTTCTGCAATTTCCGCTTTGGAGGGTTTTGGAGGAAGACGTTTTTGATGAATCAATTCACTGATTCCCAGTTGAGCCAGTCCATGGGTCGAGACCAAACCAGAATGCACCACAAATGGCAAACCTTCTCCTGGTTTGGAGTGTTGAATTTCGTCAAATAGAATGGCTGTAATCAGCATCGGGTTCACCCGATAACGATTCGCTTCTCGTTTGATGGTGGGCTTCAGGCCTTGAAGGCGGTTGACGGTTTTGGTTCTCAGGGGCTGGAACTGATCCATACCCTCGGTGAACAACTGTGCAAGGCGTGTTTGTGGACCATGCACACCAAAACGTCGCTGAAGCAGGACAAGCTCCTCGGGGCTGAAGACGCTCGGATCTCGTTGTGAAGGTTGAGTCTGGATCTCAGCATCAACTATGGGGAGTGTCGCGGTGCTGCGAAGGTGAGAGACGGTCCAACAGAAGAAGCCCAGAACTCCTGCAATGGCAACCTGCTGACGTCCAAAAAGACTCACAAAACTCAGCTCATCCTCTCGCCGAGAGAATAACCGCACTATTCCAATTCGTGGGCATCTCGGACAATCACGGATACCTTCGGGAATGAAAGTTCTCCGCGAGAGATGAGCTTCCCGGATTTCAGCGCCATCGATACCCAGACCCAGTGGCAACGCTTCTGCGATTTGCTTTGGTATCACGACGATCTCGGCATTTGGCTCGATGTCAGTCGGATGCACCTCAACAGTTCTGAGCTCGAGGCACTGACACCACGCCTGGAGGATGCTTTCAAAGCGATGGACGCCTTGGAGGAAGGCGCCATCGCCAACGCTGACGAACAACGTCAAGTGGGGCACTACTGGTTACGTCAGCCTCAGCTCGCTCCCGATCAGGCAGTCGGCGCCAGCATTGCTGATGAAATCGATGCCATCGATCAATTCGGAAAGGCGATTCTTGCCGGTTCGATCCAGGCTCCCAACGGAATGCCCTTCACTGATGTTCTCTGGATCGGAATCGGTGGAAGTGCACTCGGTCCACTGCTGATGGTCCGAGCGCTTCAGGATCACGGAGCAGGCCTCCCCTTCCATTTTTTCGACAACGTCGATCCCAACGGCATGAGTCGGGTGCTCACCACCCTCGGCGACCGACTCAAGACCACGCTGGTGATCACGGTGAGCAAATCCGGTGGAACTCCTGAACCCCACCTCGGGATGGAACAAGCCAGACACCGTCTGGAATCACTTGGAGGCAACTGGCCTGCACAAGCGGTGGCGGTCACCATGGCCAACAGCAAACTTGATCAACAGGCTGAAAAGGAGAACTGGCTCAAACGCTTTGACATGTTCGACTGGATTGGCGGTCGAACCAGCATCACAAGCGCTGTCGGTTTATTGCCGGGTGCATTGATCGGATGCGATATCCGTGGCTTCCTGGCAGGGGCAGCACAGATGGATGAGACCACCCGCGTCGGCGATGTGCGTCGTAACCCTTCAGCACTGATGGCGGCCTGTTGGTACAGCGCTGGGGAAGGTCGAGGCAAACGCGACATGGTTGTGCTGCCCTATCGCGACCGCCTGGAAGTGTTCAGCCGGTATCTTCAGCAGCTGGTGATGGAATCCCTGGGCAAACGTCTTGATCGCGACAACAACGAAGTGCATCAAGGCATTGCTGTCTACGGCAACAAGGGTTCCACCGACCAACACGCCTATGTCCAGCAACTCCGTGATGGCGTCGACAACTTTTTCGTGACCTTCATCGAAGTTCTCAAGGATGTGGAAGACATTCCCTCCATCGCAGGGGAGAGACCGGGAGACTTTCTCGATGGATTTCTCCAGGGCACTCGCTCTGCCTTAACCGAAGGCGGGCGCCAGAGCTTGAGTATCAGCATGCGACGTTTCGATGCCAGACGCCTTGGAGCGTTGATCGCCCTGTTTGAGCGAGCCGTTGGTTTTTACGGAGAGCTCGTGAATGTGAATGCCTACCATCAACCTGGTGTTGAAGCCGGAAAGAAAGCCGCCGCTGCCATTCTGAGCCTGCAAAAGCAGGTGGAAGAGGTGCTCTCCGACGGGGTGTCGCGATCAGCAGTCGAGATTCAGCAGGCGATTGGATCCGGAACGGACGAGGCCATCTTCTGGATCCTGCGCCATCTCACAGGCAATGAGCGTGGCTATGTGGCTCAGGGAAGCTGGGATCGACCCCGCTTCCCTGCGTTTCAGCAAATCCTGAACAACCACCCACTCAGCTCGGCACCAGATTGACGAGCTTCCCAGGAACAACAATCACCCTCCTGGGAGGCTTGCCTTCCAACCAACGCTCGGCCACATCGCTGGCGAGGGCAAGCCGTTCCAACTCGTCCTTCCCGCAATCCACCGCTACGGACATCGAACCCCGTACTTTTCCTTTCACCTGAATCACCACTTCGATCGACTCCAGAACCAGAGCCTCTGGATCGTGATCGGGCCAGGTTTGAAGATGAACACTCTCCTCTCCACCAAGCCGATGCCAGAAGTCTTCCGCCAGATGAGGGGCAAAGGGAGCCAGTAAGCGCACGAGAGTCGACATTGCCTCATGACGGACAGCTTCGGAAGCCTTGCTGAGGCCAGAGGAGAGTGCGTTGCTGAGCTTCATCAGCTCAGAGATCGCCGTGTTGAACTGAAAATCACCGCTGAGGTCCTCGCTCACAGCCTTGATGGCTTGATGCACGGCCCGGCGAATCTCCCGGTCTGTTTCACCTGAGGCTGATCGGGTATCCATCGGATTCACCTGGCTCTCAACGAGTCGCCAGAGACGCTGAAGAAAACGGAACTGACCCTCCACATCAGCATCGTCCCATTCCAGATCCTTTTCAGGAGGAGCTTTGAAGAGGATGAACATCCTCGCGGTATCGGCCCCGTACCGGTCGATCACCGCTGCGGGGTCCACTCCGTTGTGCTTTGACTTCGACATTTTTTCGAACAACACTTCCAGGGGAGCGCCGTCCTCAGGATCCAGAGGATCCGATGGATCCTTCACCTGAGTTGGAGACACATATCGTCCTGTTCTGGGATTGCGGTAGGTGATGCCCTGCACCATGCCCTGGGTCAAGAGTCGTTCAAAGGGCTCCTTGATATCCAACAACTCTCGAGTATTCAGAGCCTTCGTGAAGAATCGTGCATACAACAGATGAAGAATGGCATGCTCGATCCCACCCACATATTGATTCACCGGTAACCAACGATTCACGTTGGATGCCTCAAATGGGAGGGATTGATTGTGAGGGTCCGCGAAGCGCAGGTAATACCAGGAGGAACACATGAATGTGTCCATCGTGTCCGTTTCCCGTCGTGCAGGTTTTCCGCACTTCGGACAATTCACATGAATCCAATCCTCGGCTCGAGAGAGGGGAGAACCTCCTGAACCACTGAGATCCAGCCCAGTTGGAAGTTCCACTGGAAGCTGATCACTGGGAACCGGTACGGCTCCACAATGATCACAATGAATGATGGGAATGGGACACCCCCAGTAGCGCTGGCGTGAAATCAGCCAATCACGAAGTCTGTATTGATATTTAATTCGGCCCCAACCTTGCTCTCCAGCCTTCGTGGTGATGGCCACTTTGGCCTCCTCATTGGACAGTCCATCGAATTCCGCTGAGTGGATCATCGTGCCCGCTCCTGTCCAAGCCTCACCGTCATTCAGATGTTCATCAGTTCCTGAAACTTCAATCACCCTCAACACAGGCAATTCATGTTGCCTTGCAAAGGCAAAATCGCGAACATCGTGAGCAGGAACGCCCATCACAGCGCCCGTTCCATAATCCGCAAGCACATAGTCGGCAATCCAGATGGGAATCGACTCTCCATTGGCTGGATTGATGGCTGTAGCCCCTGTGGGAACACCCCGTTTAGGTTGATCCTCCGCGGTGCGTTGATCGGAACTCAGTTCGGTCATCAGGTCTCGGAACGCCGTCACAGACAACCGTTCCTCACTCGTGGTGATGGACTCCACAAGGGGGTGCTCGGGCGCCAACACGAGATAGCTCACGCCGAACAAGGTGTCGGGTCGCGTTGTGAACACGGTGATGGAACGATCCGGATGGCCCTCAACGCTGAAATCAAGTTCCGCACCCTTGGATCGTCCGATCCAATTGGCCTGCATGGTGCGAACCCGCTCTGGCCAACCCTGAAGTTGATCCAGGTCATCAAGAAGGGCATCGGCGTAGTCGGTGATGCGCAGAAACCACTGGCGCAGGTCGCGCTTTTCCACCAACGCTCCGGAGCGCCAGGAGCGACCGTCAGCATCCACTTGCTCATTCGCAAGAACCGTTTGATCGACTGGATCCCAGTTGACGGTTGCCTCCTTCTGGTAAGCGAGACCGCCGGCATGAAGTTCCAGGAACAGCCACTGCGTCCAGCGGTAGTAATCGCTGTGACAGGTTGCCAGTTCACGATCCCAGTCAATCGACAAGCCAAGACGGTCCAGCTGAGCGCGCATCTGCCCGATATTGCGATCAGTCCAGATGCCAGGTTCGATCTTCCGTTCGATAGCGGCATTTTCAGCCGGTAAGCCGAAGGCATCCCATCCCATCGGATGAAGAACAGCATCACCACGCATGCGTTGCACGCGAGCGATCACGTCAGTGATGACGTAGTTGCGCACATGTCCCATGTGCAACGTTCCCGAGGGATAGGGAAACATCGACAACGCATAAAACGGCCGCTGACCGGGCTTGGGGTCCTGCGTTGCATAGAGACGCTGCTCGTTCCATCGGGCCTGCCATCGCTCTTCGAGCGCAAGAGGCTGATAGCGGTCAGTGCTCGAAGAGGTTGCGCTGGAGGAAGGAGTCGAGGAGGCCGTCACGACAGGAAGACATTTGCACAAAGCGTGACACAGATACCGTTCTCAAAGGCTTCGAGGAAGCGGCCGAACCAGAAGCATGGCCTGGCGACTGATCAACACCGGATCCTCCGACTCCGAGGATTGCACAGCTAGGTAGTGCTGGTCCTGCCAGATCAAGACACCGACCAAGCGGTGCCCATCCTGCAAATCCATACTGAGAGTTCGCTGATCGCGAATCCAGGTTTGCAGCAGACGGATGCTGGGCAAGCTCGGATCGAAGGAATCTGGCTCCATGGGATCAGAATCGGCTCGGGCGCTGCATGCGTCCTTCAGTCAATCAGACACAGTGACAACACTGGATCGACGGCACTGAAAGAGCGAGTAAAAGGGCAGTCAAGGCTGTTGCTGGTGATGCGGAGCAAGCCGAGGATGATCAGCGATCAAGCAATGCCATGGAGGCTGTGGATCAACAGAGAGCACGAACGTTCATCAAAGAAGGATCGGCCAGATGTCTCGCTGTAGCTCCATGAGAAACCCAATCCCAGGTCAGCCATAACCAATGAATCCGTCATGACTGACTGTTTTGAAATCACCTCATGAAATCTCAGTTCTGAATGTTCATGAAATTGGAGGGCTCTGAAGCCAACATCAATCCCTGGACAGAGATGACATGATTCCTGCAGCGGGACAGGGGTCACGAACCCACACAAGACCAATTCAATTTTGCCATGTTTGACTTTACAAAACCGATTGAAGACCTGATCGATCAGCTCGAATCTGAAATCACAAGCCTGAGGGAGGACCACTCGGAAGGCAATCATCGGTTCGGCACTGACCCCATACGCATCAATCGAAAAACATATGCACAAGCCCTGGCTGCTGCAAAAACCGAGTCTGCGTTTCAAGCCGTGATTTCAGATGCACTCCGACAGAATTCATATCTTCAGGACAACCGCATTCAAGACGAAGGAATGGATCACATCGCCAAAGAACTGGACAGAGCCTATCTCCAACGGGAGAAAGATAATGAGACTTGCCTTGAAATCAATGAAGCATTGTGGTCAAGTTTCACAAGTCAAGCCAGAGGCATGGGTTTAATCAGTAATTACTCATCTCCTGATTCCTATCTATCCTGGAAGGAATTGCATGCTGAATACCAAACAGAAATGCAAGACCAATTGGCCGAAGAACTCAAACATTCATTGGAATTTGAACTTGTTAAATGCCTGAATCAGGATTTTCTTTCGCAAGCGAATCACTGAAAAGCTCACAAGGCAGTTGAAGGCAACCACTAGAGAAACGACCGGAGACCATGGAGCAGAACGACAGATATGTACTCCAAATCCAGTGAACAGCCTGGGATTGGAATCTCCTGAAAAGAGTTCGCTATGCAGGTGCACTGGAGCGAACCAACAGCGTCTGTTCAGGCCAACAAGAGCGTCGTCACGTCTCATCCCACCAAATGGCGAATGAACGCTGCTGCGGACTGGTGAAACGCCTTCGTGAGTGGGGATTCGAGCACGGAATCAAAGGCATGAATCCCGTTGTCGACTTCGACATACACCACGTGGACACCAGCCTGATCGAGCCGGCGGGTGTAGTCGCGATCTTCATCGAGAAACAGATCCGCGCCTCCGACGCCGATCCACGCAGGAGGTAGCCCGGAGAGGTCCTCGCGTCGTGCTGGCGATGCATAGCGCTGAGGGGAGCCGCCGGGCGGCTGCCCCAGATAGCTGCTCCAGCCGAACAGGTTGCTCCTGTTGTTCCAGACCCGGTGACCGACAGCATCCAGTTCCCGGTCTGCGGCCGTTCGGTCATCGAGCATTGGGTAGAACAACACCTGCCCGGCTGGCTGCTGCCCCCCTTCGTCGTGGAGCCATTGCGCCAGGGAGGCGGCATGACCTCCCCCGGCGCTGATTCCAGCGATGATCACTTTTGCCGGATCGACGTTCAGACGCTCCGCATTCGCCTGGAGCCAGGACCATGCCTCGTGGCAGTCGTCAAGGCCTGCCGGGAAGGGGTGCTCAGGGCCGAGCCTGTAAGCAGGGCAGAAGACTGGCAGCCCGCAATCGCGGGCCAACGCAGTGGCATGAAGCAAGGCATTGCTGCTGGAACCAACAACGAATCCCCCTCCGTGGATGAGAAGCAGCGCCCCATCACCTGTAAGCCTTTGCGGAACAACAATGTGCATCCCTGCTGGTGCAGAGGACTCCTCGACCGGCTCAACACCAGACCAGTCAAGATCTGGAAGCAGGAACGTCCCAAAGAACCGGAAGAGCCGGTAGGTCCAGCCGTTGACGGTCGTCCAGCCCGTTTGAGAGTCGAACGTCTTGAAGTCAGGGCCGGTCGCAGCTGGAGCCGCTGTTGAAACGTCTGGATTCGGAGTCAACCGAATCCCCAGCGGCGAAGGGTCCGTCATCCTGAGATCCGGTTCAGAGCGGATACCAAGGCGTCAAAGAAGCAAGGTTCGTTCTCAATTCTGGAGCCAAAACAGCGGATGAGGAACGAAACTGACGGAACGAAACCTGAGGTCTGTCCAACAACGCAG
>WTGE01000340.1 GCA_011525445.1 Synechococcus sp. CO36386bin_37 | reverse complement strand
TGTAGCGGGCTACCACCTCGCCCATATGGAAGATCCGTCATATGAAAAACAACTGTGGGCCAGGCACTCCATATATTTTCTGGAATGATATGGCTCCAATGGGGCACAAAAATCCACTCTGGATTAAGAGATCGAATGGCTTCCTCTTGCAACTCCTGAGGATGCTTAAAGAGGTAAACAGGCCTAAACAACGCATCTGATAGCCGTTTAGCCAAGTTGGCGTTCCAGGAACGATTAGACAGAAGCAACAGAGGCGATAGGCCAGAGGCTTTCATTTTAAATAAGCATCAAAAAGAATGAAGGTCGTCATTTACTCTTTCCATGTCTTGCTTTTATATATACTTCATAGCCCTGGCCACGTCTGTCAAAGAAAGCAGGATATTTTTCATTGTCTACCACACGTAGCAAGTTAAATTGATCAGCCAAGGAGCGATTAATATCCAACTTAGAATCTGCAGGTTCTCGTCGCCTGTAATGGCTGCGGCAGCCATCTTGAGCCCTTGCCCCAGCCACCACCTCCTGGTAACGATCCAGCCAATCCAAGCAAAGGTCCATGCTGGCTTTTGCCTGCATAGAGCGCCATTCATTTACAAGTTCATGACCTTGCAACTCAATTTGCTTATTGAGATAAATAGGACCCGAATCAAGATCAGCAACAGCTTCAAAAAGAGTAATTGGAATATGGTTAATACCATCAAGTATCTGCCAGGTCATGGGACTCCAGCCTTGGCCCTGAGGCAGGGCGCTCTCATGGACCACGAGGTTATGCCTATGAAGCTCCAGTTGCTGAGAACTGAGCAAACGACCACAACTCAGCAACAAGCACACGTCTCCTGCGCATAGAACTGACGGAGTGTGAATCCAACGAACAGCATGTCCGCGCTGCCACAGAGCACCAATCAGATCAGGAAGAAAAGCATTGAGCCAACTGCCACGATCACTAAGCAGTGTGATGCGGCCAGGTGCCAACGCCAGCGATTCACCGCATGAGGCTGGGGAGGGCGAATCCGAGAGGAGTTCTGAATTAGACGGGAAGCCTGCGCGCACGAAACATGCATTGCTGACGGTGTTGCTAGGGAGCAGCTCTGCCAGGGCTTCAGGAGCAGGACCCCAGCGTTGTTCCAGCACCTGAAGACCGAGCCGCACCAGATCAGCAGCCAACCCATTTCGACTGGCACAGCGATCGAGGGAGAGATCCACCGTGGCCTCACTGGCATCAGCTTGAGCGCTGGCAGGCTGTCGATCAAAGCGGATCTGGCCAATCGGACAGAGATCTGCTGTCGTGGCGATCAACAAAAGGCAGTTCGCGTCTGTCAGGCCTTTCTGAAACCAGTATTTGTGATCTTTCAGTGCAATTGGCTCTTGCGAAAAACTGTTTGCACGCACCTGATGATCGTTGGCCCAGTACAGGAGCAGGCCTTCGTCTGCAGTCATGGCTGGTCGCAGGCTGATTGCCCCTTGATGGCCCAGCATCGCCATCGCTAGGCGTGACGCACCCCAGCCATCAGTCAATGCATTAGCTGCTTCTCGAGCCAATGGTTGTGCAATCAAAGACCGCAGCGCGGAGCGGATCTTCTCAGCAGTGACGCTGGCCTCATCGCCCAAGAGCTGGACATGGCCAGCCTGATCAAGGGCCTCTGAGAAAGGAAGTTGATTCGCAGCAATCGCCACTACCAAGCTCGGCAGCCCCAGGCAGGCTCGTTCCCACGTTGTGGCACCGCCTGCGCCAATAGCCAAATCCGCTCGCGCAATCAATCCAGCCAAACTTGGTAAAGGGCCATGCAGAGTGGTGTGAGGCCTACAGGCCACCAGCTCTTCAACTTGCTTACGGTGGGGGCTTTGAAGACCTAACACCACATCGACTACCAGATCAGCTAACGACGGATCAAGCAAAGCCTCCAGTGCCCGACCCGTGAGATTGTCCGGGTCCACACCCCCAAAGAACACCAGCACCCGCTTGAGCTCAGTGCGCGGCGAAACCAAAGGATGTAGTTGGGCATACTCAGGCCCCAGCAATGAGTAATGAGGGCCTAGGAGCTGTAGGCACTGAGGCGGAACCAGGTCTTGGTAGCGCTGTTTAGTGGCCTCGCCAAAGAAGTTTTGATCCAGCAACAGGTCCGCCTGATGTGGCCGGTCAGCCAGATCATCGATCACCAGTAGCTGTGGAGGTGCATCTCTGCCAGCCAAACCAGCAAGCAGCTGCGCTTCCCAATGAGCATCAAGTCCGTAGTGGTCTGCCACTACCCATCTGGGGCTCTTGATGGCGGCTTCAG
>WTGE01000332.1 GCA_011525445.1 Synechococcus sp. CO36386bin_37 | reverse complement strand
GATCGGTGCAGTGAGTTGGCCTTGAAGGAACTTAAAAGCGATCAATGTGCCAAGCGTCATATTCCCGGCAATGATCAAGATCCCGCCAACGGTGATGATCAGAGCATTGAGGAGAAATGTGCTGCCCCTGGCTGAGATGGTGGCTAATGCCATCTGCGAACCGAGCACCTGGTTCTGAATCACTACATTGCCGAAACTTCCTTGCCATTGGCTTAGGAAGTCGTATTCGAGCCCGGAGGCTTTGAGGGTTTCGATGTTGTTGATTCCCTGAAGCCCTTTGCCATTCGCCTTGCCCTGCTCGATCGCCAGTTTGTGGTTGGCGTCGGAACGCTGGTCAGTGAGCCACCAGTTGAGCAAAAGATTTCCGCCCATCACTATCAATACGAGGAAAGAGAGATGGATGGAAATTGCCAACGCCATGATCAAGACCACCAGTGCGGTCCAGAGGCTGAGTACAAAACTGAGGAACTGGAACACGACCACCTGTGTGGTCTCCATGCCCAAGACCATGCGGCCGGCAAGCTCCCCTTGAGCACGAGCTTGGTGATAGGCGAAGGTCACCTTAAAAAGCTTGCGGAATAGATCTGCGGTGAGTCGCTTGGAGAGAAGAAGCTCCATCCGCCTCAACACCAAGAACTGAATGCTGAGAACTGCCAGCCATCCCAAGACTGTGAGCACCATTAGCCACACAATCGGGATGCCGAAATAAAAGCGTTCGTTCTGCAGGAAGTCGTCGATGAAGGTGGCTGTGAATCCAGCGACAAGCAAGGAGAACACGGCCTGAGCGCTACCGATGAGTAGTAATTGCAGAATTGATGCTCGATAGGGGGCCAGAGTCGCTGGCACGCTGAGCAGGGGCGAACGCTCCTTGCCGCCAGGATGGAATTCGTCACCAGGCTCAAACTCGATGACGACACCCGTGAAGCTGTCAAGGAATTCCTCCATTTCGACCCTCACCCGGCCTTGAGCTGGGTCGCTCAGATAGGCATGGCCATCAGCATCGAACCCTTCAAGAACAAGAAAGTGGTTGAAGCCCCAATAGAGGATGCAGGGGAAACGCCCCTGGTCTCGTAAATCTTCGCCGCTGGAGCGGTAAGCGCGACCATTCAGTCCATAATCGCGGCCAGCTTGGAGCACCTGCTTGGCATTGGATCCATCGCGAGTCACTCCGCAGGCTTGGCGCAATTCGCTCAGCTCAACGATTTTGCCGAAGTAGGCCAGGATCGTGGCGAGTGAAGCAGCACCACATTCGGCAGCCTCGTACTGCAAGCGCGTCCGCGCTTTGACACGCTGTCGTTGGAGCCGATTCATGGCGCGGATGTTGCTGGTGCCTCGGCATCGGGCGGCTGAGGCGGGGACCAGCCGAAGAAACGACGCATGGCCGGCAGAACCAACTCGATAGGAGCCACCTTGCGGGTGGTGATCTCAACCTCGAGACGATCGCCAGGGGTCGGAGGGAATGGCAAGTCACCGCGGGAGGTCCACTCATAACCACCGGTGTTGCGGGCACCGTTCGCCTTGGCCTGCTTCAGCTTCAGCACCGCCAGGGTCGGTGCTGGTTCCAGCTTCATAATCTCCTGGGCTAAGGACTCCACCCCGATCCTGGCGGTCACGTGATCTTGTGAGCTGGGGATCTTTGCCATTGACACCACCTCAGCGCGGATGCCGCCCACTTCAGAGCGCTTGTAACCAGATGGTGTGGCGATGGCGGGCATTCCGGGAAACACCTGGGCCATTTCTTTGCTGCTGAGAAACAGGGGCACCAGAGAGATGTCGTTGAGATCATCAGAACTGAGTTCAAGCACTGCTTCGCCTTGACTCACGGTTTCACCATCATTGGGAATCACCTGGGAGAGATACATGTCTCGACCAGCAAAGATCATTTCCTTATCGATCAATAAGGCCAGCTCATTGCGAAGACTCTGACTGGCCTTGTCCATTTCATTGCTGAGGCGAATCAGCTCGTTTTTGTTATTCAGAATCCGAGAACGGATGCTTTCAACATGGGCTTGCTCCTGCAGGATCGATGCTGTTGAGACAAAGCCTTGGGCCTCGAGTTCCAGCATCTGTTGCAGGTAGGCCTGGCGACTGTTGAGTTCGCGCTGGAGAATCTGCTGCTTGTTGCTGATGTTCTGCTCCTTGGCCTTGTTGTCTCGCAGCGTGTTTCGCAATTGGTCAAGCGAGCTTTGTAGACGCTCTTGATTGACTCCAGACTTAATCCAAAGCATCAAAGTGCCTGCGCGAATGCTCCGGCCGTAGAGCACATCTTTCATGTTCTCTGTAA
>WTGE01000265.1 GCA_011525445.1 Synechococcus sp. CO36386bin_37 | reverse complement strand
CACTTCGCGCAACTGTTTCGCCATTTCAGGGAATTTACTGAACGCGGCAGAGCATCGCAGCCAGAGTCGGTTGGGAATCGCCGGATAGCCACTCACCACTTCTCCAGCCTCCACTTCGCCATGAATGCCGCTCTTTGAACTGGCAATCGCCCGATCACCAATCACGGCCCTGTTGGCCACACCAACCTGTCCAGCCAAGATCACACCATTACCAAGGCGAGCACCCCCTGCAATTCCCACCTGGGAGGCCAGTGCACAACCCTGGCCGGTCACAACGCCGTGGCCAATTTGAACGAGGTTGTCAATTTTGGTTCCAGCACCAATTCGAGTTTCACCAACGGAGGGGCGATCAATTGTGCTGTTGCAGCCCACCTCGACGCCCTTCTCAAGAACCACCAACCCGGTTTGGGGCATTTTCCGCCACCCCTTGGCAGTGGGTACAAATCCAAATCCCTCTGAGCCCACCACGGCATTGGAATGCACAACGCAATGGTCATCAACACGGACACCGGGATGCAGCACGGCGTTGGCATGAAGCTCACAGCTTTGCCCGACTCTCACGTCGCCATAAATCACCACACCAGCGTGAATGGTGCAGTTGGCACCAATACGCGTGTCATCACCGATACAAACGTGAGGGCCGATGAAGACGCCTGCATCAATCTGCACCCTGTCGCCAATCACGGCAGAAGGATGGATCGTGGCTTGCGCTGTGGCCGCTGGATGCAAGGCATCTAGAGCTTCGGCAAATGCCAAACGAGGATCACGCAACACAGCCACAGCGAGACCGCGCTGAGCCGAAATGGTTTTGAGATCATCCTGATCTGGAATCAAGACGGCTCCCACTTGACTGGTTTCCAAGCTCTGAATCAGTGCATTTCCCTTTTCGAGAAAACTGAGTTGATTGGCATCGGCTCTCTCCAGTGAAGCAGCACCACGTAGCTCAGGATCACTGCCGAGCTGATGCTCCAGCAGGCCGGCCTCTCCATCCTGAAGAACAGCGATTAACTGGCTGAAACGCATGGATTCAGAGGTCTGGTTGGCGGATCGTAGGCGCGCTGAGCACAAGCACGTCGCGATGAATAACCACCGGAGACCGCCCGTCTCGATCGATCGCCCTTGGGTCACTCAACAGGCTACGTAGCGTCTCGCTGCTGTAGGAACTCAATCCTCGCGCCACCTCGGTCCCTTCGTGATCCACAATCGACACCGATTGGTTGACCTTGAAATCCCCAGAGAGGTCAGTAATGCCCACCAGCAGCAAGGAGGCACCTTTGCTTTTCAGCGCCTCGCATGCTCCTGGATCGATTTGCAAGCTGCCGATGGGTTGCAAGGCATGGGCCAGCCAACTTTTTCGCTGACCAAGGGGTTCAGGGTGGGGATGGAACACCGTGCCGCCGCGACCACCAGCCAACATCCGCCCCAACATTCCCTGATCACGACCGTCCGCCAAATGAACGGTGATTCCACTTGCTGTGGCAATCCGAGCAGCAGCGAGCTTGGTGGTCATTCCTCCAGTCCCCCAACGGCCTCCGTCACCAGCACCTCGTTCGAGAGCCTGAAGTTCCGATGGGTGATGCACATCTGAAATCGGACGCGCCGAGGCGTCGTTACGGGGATCAGCTGAATAAAGCCGATCAATATCGGTCAAAAGCATCAGTTCATCAGCATGGATCGCTGCAGCGACAAGCGCTGATAGCGTGTCGTTATCGCCGAAACGCAACTCAGCAGAAGAGACTGTGTCATTTTCGTTGACGACGGGAAGAACCTTCCACTCGATCAATTGATGAAGAGTCGCTGATGCGTTGGTGTAGCTGCGTCGATCGGCCAGGTCTGATCGCGTGAGAAGCACCTGAGCAACTGGAATATCGTAGGCAGCCATCGCTTCCTCATACAAACCCATGAGGTGCCCCTGACCGATCGCGGCAGCAGCCTGGAGACCGGTTACTGCGGAAGGCCTTCGCTTCAGACCAAGTCGCTGACATCCGAGTCCAACAGCTCCACTGGTGACCAGAACAATGCGATCGCCCTTCAGCAAAGACTGAGCGAGAGGCCGACACAAGCCTGAAATCGCATCAGCAGTGCTGCAATCTTTTGTACTGCGCAGCAAGCTGGTTCCCACCTTGACCACTCGCAGGCTCATAGATGGCATGCTCCCAACCAGCGAGCCAGTTTTCGCTCAAGAACTTGGACACGGTCATGTCGACAGGGCGTGCCGTCGGCACTCAAGGGCCGAACGAGAACGGTATAAAGCCCAAGCCGGTTTCCAGCAAGAACATCTGTGAAAACTCGATCACCAACCATCGCAATCTGTTGAGGCTGAAAATCAAGGGTCTGAATGACCCTCTTGATAGCGCCACGGCGGGGCTTCGCCGCTGAGCTCGTGAATCCAATCCCAAGCTGGTCAGCGACTGCTCCGATCCGCTTCCGAGACGGATTGTTACTGATCAAGTGCAGATGGGTGTGGCGTCGAGCGGATTGCGCCCAATGGAGGACCAAAGGCGGTAATTCCACATCGCGTCCGGGAAGGAGCGTCCGATCGACATCGAGCAACAATGCCTTGATCCCCCTTCCCAAAAGGGGTTCGATAGGAAGATGGGCCACTGTTAAACCTGGATCCCAATCCGGTCGTAGCCAGGTTCGAAGCATCACTACGACAGCTCACGTTCGTCCAGCTCAGCCTCGATCCGCGGCTGGATCAGATCGAATTCGTCTCCTTCCACCAACACCGCAGCACCGTCATCCATACGGGCGACAACAAAGAAGGGATCCAGAGGGATATAGAGACCATATTCCTGCTCATCAACCAGGAAACTCACCAGCAATTCATAGGTTTCGGATTCATCGTCACCAACGTCCTCTTCATCAAGATCTTCTGGATCAGGCTCATCGAGCTCACCATTCACTGTGAGCGTGACCGCAGAACGCACAAGGGTCAGGTCATGTTCCTGAAGCACCACATCAGCAACCGAGAGGATCGGTTCAGTGGTGGTGATGCTGTCGATGAGCTCAGGCTCATCTCCATCGTTCAACTTGAAAAGGCAGACAGGGGTGTCTACGGGCGTCAGTAGGGCGTAATCAAGTCCGTCGAGAGGAATCAACTGCTCAAGAAAACAGAGAAGATCTCTCCCCTCACTGTTTCTAACCAGCAGGGTTGGCACCTCACCGCTGTGATTAGGACCGCTGGAACTCATCATTCACGAATCAGTTGGTTCAGGATCCTTCATCGATGCCTGTCCTGCTTGGCAACAGGGTCGCCATCTTGACCGGTTCAGGCTCTGGTCCTTCAGCCATCCATTGCTCAAGGAGCATGGCTGCAACGACACTATCAAGTCTGCCGCTACGATCACCCTGCAAGCCGTGCTGTTCTGCCGCGGCCCAGCTGCTGCTGTGTTCGTTGACCAGTGCCAGGGGCAACCCCAAGGCGAGCGCTAGGCGATGCCCATACCGTTGACAAAAAATGGCTTGCTTCGTGACTTGCCCAGCTTCATCAAGAGGCAGGCCAACAACAAGACCTTTCACACCACGGGTTTGACAAACCTGATCGAAATGCATCAGGTCTTGCTGAAACGAACGACGCACCAATGCAGGGATCGGATTCACAGTGATACACAGCGCATCACAACCCGCCAATCCAATGCGCTTACGCCCCACATCCAAACTCAACATGGAACGAGGGACGGGTTTCACATCAGCGACCTCGGCGCAATGTTGGCGTTGGCAAAGGAGGCTGCTGGGGCTGAAGACGGCCCAGCATGGATTCCAGTGGACGAATCCCGCTGAGTTCTTGATTTCCGAGTTTGCGCCAGAGGCTCCTGCCCAGGACAAGCTGGGTTTGATGCGACTGAAAACCGCAACGCTGAACGATGGATTGAAGCCTCTCATCGTCCCCATCAATCAGGAGCTCAGCAGCGGGTAGAACCCGAGTCAAACGTCCCAGAGCCTGTGGCAAAACATGGCTCAAGCGATCATCCCAAGCCAGACCTCGGAGAAGTTCAAGCTTGGGTCGGGCAAAGCCGGAAGGTCTGGCCACGAGTCCTGCAAGAACTTGTGTTTGATCGCCATCAATCCATTCCAAAAGACCGCAACCACTGGATCGTTGATCGACGAGATCCCGCCACTGGCGATCCAGAATGTACCGATGATGAGTCGAACAACTGGCTTGTTCGAGCGCAAGAAGCTGTCTGGCGGTGCTGTTGTCGAGTTCACTCCATCGATAGCCATTCGGCAGTTCCGAATCAATGTTGATTTGTGCTGAGGTCATATCCTTAGACCACACCTGAAAACGTTTCAGGGGTTGAAATCCAAGTTCTCGTGATAATTCGAGTTGGTCTTGATCATTGATATCGCATTGAATCAACCAACTCTGGGATCGGGCGACCCCATCAGTTAGAGCCTGATGGAGCAATTCACGAATCACTGACTGTCGACTGACATCAGATGATGGTTGACGTTCTTCTAATTCCAGCTGCCAACAACTGCGGCGTCGATTCAAGGACCGTAAAACGACGAGAGAAAGGAGACGATTTGATCTGATAGCTTCCGATTCCAGAGCCAACAAAACTCTTAGATTCTGGAGAAGCCAGGTTTGAACACACAGGGCCTGAGGTTGGTCAGTCCATTGGTTGCTTGAACTGCTCGCAGCCGATGCGAACAGCATTCGCAAATGGGCTGCTTTGAGAGATTCCACCCAGAAAGAGCTGCGGGATGCTTGAGCCACACCTCGTCCTCTATCGATATTCAATGTATCGCTCGAACCGGTCCATTGAGGATTCAAGTCGGTCGAACCAGGACGAGAGGAGTCCGCTCATTGGCATTGCCCGCAGGATTTGGCTTGAGCGCACGGTGGAGCAGCGCTTCATCGCAGCCACGGCTTGAAGCCAGAACTTTGACCCGACCAAGATCATTGACATCGACAATGGCAACAGACACTCCAAGGGTTTCGGCTGCCGCGTTGCAGACCTTTTCAGGAGACTGAGGTCCAAGCACGATGGTTTGGTCATACGGAGGTGTCGTGCCCGTGATGTCATCGATTAGTCGAGCTTGATCTCCTGCAAGTCGATAAAACCAACCTGTTTGACCAACCAGCTTCAAGACAAAGCCCACAGTCCAGGCCAGGATCACACGTGTCGGTCCCACCTGGTCGATCAGCGTTTGCAGACCACAGGCTGTAGCGAGACTGCTCGTGGGGTGAAAGGCGCGGCAGAGCAGGCGAGAAATCCAGCTGGGCTGAACGGTTGCGGGGTGGGCATAGCGGCCCTGAATCACGGCAACCGGTGTTTCCCCAATGGTTAAGACATCTCCTGGCTGCAGCACCCCAGCCGAGTAATGGTTCAACACATCAATGGTGTCATCCAGCGGACCAAGAAGGTGAGTTTTGATCGGAAGAACTGCACAGCCTTCCCCAGGACGAAATGCAGCGTCATTCCCTTGAAGAGGCTCCGGCCGCTGCGTTGGAACAACCATTCCCTGTCGACGCTGTAACCGCCCAAAGGGTCCGTAATTCACCCATTGGATATCAACCCAAACACTGTCGACCCGCTGAAGGGTGTCCACCCGGTTTGGATCCAGAACTGAAATGCAGACCTGAGCCTGAGTGCTCTTTCGTCCCTTCACGATGTAGGCAGCCCAATACCCATCAGCACGAGAAGGCTCATCGGGATGGTGAGGGGTCACTTTGGTTTCGACAACAATCCCTGTGAGGTCTTTGCTGCCAATCAACTTCGGTTCAACAGCAATTTCTGGAACCATCACCTCCATGCGCTGATGAGGGTTATTGATGGTCAACCACCCCTCCAAGACAAAGCCCTTGGAATGCTCTTTCACGGTCCAATCACTTGGCTTCATCTGAAGCGGGGAACTGGGCCTCAGCCTGTGGCGAGCTTCAATCCACAGCACACCGATGCCGAGCAGGAGCAGGATCAGCAACAACGTGCACATGGAAAGAGGGTCAACCGACCGGAAACAAGCCAGCAGCGTAAAGCGTTCCGTTGTCTAGATCAGCGCGAGAGCACTTCAGTGTTGAGCTCGTTGAAACTCATTGTGGTGCTGCCCTGGACGGGTGCCTCGAGTCCAGTAGCCAAACTGATGGCAGCGTTGATCGACTGGAGTGGAACCTGTCCATCTTCATCCAAAAGCACGTGGCCCTCTCCATTCATCACGACCACTTGGGGGATCATTCCGTGCCAGTAGGTTGCTGGATCGGCGGGATCTTGCCTTGTTTCACCCTGCAATGAATCTGTCGTGAGAGGGATCAAATCCACTTCACGACCCCATAGACGCTGAAGTTCAGAGACAACTGGAGCGAAGACTTTGCTGGTGCTGCTGTCGTCGAGGTAATAAACGATCACACTTGTGCGCTTGTTCGCAAGGGAATCCCGAAGTGTTGTCGCAGGAGGAACCAGTGATCCATTCCCGGCATACAGCGCAAAAATATTGCCGTCATAGCTATCGGTATCCCTAGCGGACCAGACGGGGCTTGCGACCAGCAGCAGGCTCAATCCAATTGCAATGAAGGGCAAAAGAACAGCGCGCATGATGCTGAACAGATGCATGGAGCTGAACTTTGCAATCAGCATTCTGACCTCCTGAATCAACTGCGGTGGAGACTGCGACCCATTCCTTGGGCAATTCCCCGACCGATCAGTCCGATGGCACGACCGATCAATTGAGTCAGGATCACGGCCAGCAAATCACCCAATCGTCGAACCAACTGTTGAACCTGAGGGCCAAGTGCATCCCTGGCCTCAAGGAGAAGAGCAACCTGTTGTTGCCACCAACCAAGACGGCGTAATTCTTCATCGCGAGGTTCAGTCAACAACAGCGGAGCGATCGCTCCTCCATTGAGTTGATACAAAAGTCTCTGGCTTTCGTACAAACGGATGGGACGTTGAATCCAGGACTGCCAGCGTGACTGACTGTTCAGTTGATTGCGTAGTCGCTCCAATTCTCGAGTGGAAATCAAGCGTTGATCCAGCAAGTAACGCCTCAGTTCTGGCCATTCTCCGCAGACTCCAAGCAATTCTGACCCTATGAGTTCTGCCGTACGCACCAGCCAGTTGCTCACCAGCGTTTCCAGTTGCAACAGCGCACGCGGATCATCGGAGGGAAGCAGTTGGCCTTCCACAAGTACAGGTTGGTCATCCAGGAACGGAGCCAGCATCCGTTTGGGATTAGGTAATTCATCATCATTGGCATCGAGTTCTGTCTTCAGGAGCAAGTGATCGGCCACACCGTTCAATTCCTCGCCCATGGGAAGTCGCACGTAGTGCCCCGCCATCGAGAGGAGAGCCTGCTGGCGCAACTTGGGTTGCAAGGCTTGCCATTGCTCCGAGACAACCCGATCCGAGCCTGTTTCAAAGACAGCTTGTCCGTCCATGCGCAACCTCTGGAGCACCAGATTCAACTGCTGCAACAGAGCAAGCAGAAGCTCACGGCGTCGTTCTGGGTGAAGCCCTTCAATCGCCAGCATCTGACCGGTGTCGTTACTCAAGCCACCGGTGACGGCAGTTTCCAAGCGTTGATGGATGGCAGACCATACCGCCGCGCCATTGCGTTCGCTTAATCGAATCGAGGTCCCTGAAGGATCACTCGAAGACGTGGATTGTTGAAGAGAGACTGCATTCTCGAGTCCCAACTGCAAAGGACCCCAGAGCCAAAGCAACAGTTGCCGTGCCTGTCGCAGCTCTCGGCAACGGCCTTCCAGCATAAACTTCAGGAATGCATTCGATGGGGGTGGATTCAACAAGAGCTCGATCATCCGCAGGTCATGATCAATTTGTTGAAGACCAGTCATTAACAACCAAAGCCCGAGCCCAGGTGTCTGATCAGCATCAGCTGGTGCCGTCTGTGCGGAAGCGTTGAGCTCCACCACCCGACCCCCGGATAACAGAGTTTCAATGGTCTGCTGAAGTTGAGCGAGGTCTGGATCCTGAAGCAACCCTGCACAGTTGAGTGCAAGAAGCTCCGTTGGATCGCATGGCAACTTGTTGGGGAGAAGGAGAAGAAGCGGGGCGGATCCCCAACGGCTTTGAAGCTTCAAGACCTCCAATTGAAGAAGCGATGGAGAGGCGATGGATTCAATGGACCAGATCACAAGGTCAGGTTGTCCATCAAGCTGCTCCGTTGAAACAGCAATGGCCAGGGATTGACAATCTGCAAGACCAGACAAAAGAGATTCAGCAAGAAGATTTCTTGCGATCAACAAAACCTTGTGAGGAACCGCTTTCACCGCTGACATCCGACCTCAATCAATAATCGCAGGGTTTCGGTGCAAGAGCAAATGCTTCAGCAGTGAGAATCATTGCTGTCAACACATTGAGGTCGACCGCTGAGTTGAAGGGTGTAGGACTCAATTGTGTAGCCCGTACGGCGCTCAATTTCACGCACGAGTTCATCCGGTAGTTGCACATCAAGATCTTCGATTCGTCCGCTTTCGAGGCAAGTGAGATGGCTGTGAGGGTCACTTCGCGAGCCATAAAGACGCCCACTGGCTCGATCCAAACATTCGATCACACCTGCCCTTTGAAGTGCTTCCAAATTTTGATAAACGGAGGTATGACCGATTCTTCGACCCTGTTGATTTAGTTGTTCAAAAATATCCCTTGCGCTCAAATGCCCACCGTCGGTCCAAAGCAGATCGAGCACCATCCGCCTTTGTTGACTGAGACGCATTCCAAGTTTTCGACACGACTCAAATACTTTTTCGAGCCCCCTGGTGTCAGTAGAGGATTCTGAATTTTGATGGGAGCGATTGACCGCCACAACTTCAGAATTAGGTTCTGGACATTAAGCCTTCAACGAATCTAGTCCGAGACCAAGGGCTGTGGGGTTTGAAAGATTCCCAGTTCGATCAAGCGATCGTGCCGCTTTGAGGACTCGGAACATCCTGAAGACGACCAGACGCCAACGCGGAAATCGCTTCACTCAGGTCAACGCGACCGTCGTACAACGCACGACCAACAATGACCCCCTCCACGCCTAAGGGTTCCAGGGTCAGCAGCGAGAGCAAGTCGGCCATGCATCCCACACCCCCAGAGGCGATCACTGGGACGGAGCTCGCTTGTGCCATCGACCGCAACGCCCCGAGGTTCGGACCCGCCAGAGTTCCATCGGTAGCGATATCCGTGCTGATGATGGCTGCAATGCCAGCTTCACTGAATTGTTGCGCTAGAGCTGTGGCTTCAACATTGCTCTCTTCAATCCACCCGCGAGTGGCGACGAGTCCATTGCGCGCGTCGATACCCACAACAACGTTCTGAGGATGACGGGTCGCGAGATCCATCACCAAACTTGGATTCTCAAGAGCCGCCGTTCCGAGGATGACCCGATCCAGTCCGCAGTTAAGCAGGGCTTCAGCGCGCTCCAACGACCGCACACCCCCACCCAATTGCACGGGGATGGACAGCTCCTTGGCAATTAAACGCACAACGGCATCGTTCACCGGTTCGCCACTACGGGCACCATCAAGATCCACCAGGTGCAGTCGAGTTGCACCCTGTTCCACCCAGAGGTGAGCCTGAGCGAGGGGATCGTCACTGAACCGTGTGACCTGGTCATAGTCCCCCTGATGCAACCGAACGCAGCTGCCCTGCAAAAGGTCTATGGCGGGGATGATCTCCATGACGCCGATCGCACACGTTTCCTAGACACCATCCTGCAGCCCAGGGGCCACATGGATGCCTTGGCTGAAATGGCCGCGCTTCAATGGCCCAGTTGAGCGCCTTGCTGATGAAGATTCTCGTAATGGGTGGCACCCGCTTTGTTGGTAAGCCATTGGTGGCAAGGCTCCAGGAACAGGGGCATTCACTCACTCTGTTCACGAGGGGACGTTTACCTGCTCCAGATGCAGTGGAGTCGCTGAGAGGGGATCGTGGCATTGATGCGGATCTCGACCAACTCAAGGGACGAACATTCGAAGTGATCATCGACAGCTCTGGTCGCCGACTGGAGGACAGTCGCAGGGTGATTGAAAGAACGGGGGCCCCGACACATCGCTTTTTGTACGTGAGCTCAGCAGGTGTTTATGCCGCATCAGCGCAATGGCCTCTGGATGAGACAGCGGAGGTTGATTCGGAAAGTCGGCATTCAGGAAAAGCTGACACCGAACAATGGCTGCAACAGCAGGGAATTCCCTTCACCAGCTTTCGACCCACCTACATCGTTGGACCCGGGAATTACAACCCTGTGGAGCGATGGTTCTTTGATCGCATCGTGAATCATCGCCCCATTCCCCTGCCTGGATCAGGAGAAACCATCACTCAAATCGGGCACGCAGAAGACCTTGCCGAAGCCATGGCCCGCTCACTGGAAGTGGATGCATCGAGCAATCGCATCTACAACTGCTCGGCCAAACGAGGAATCACGTTCCGCGGTCTTGTCGAAGCAGCAGCTCAGGCTTGCGGGCATGAGACGTCCAGCCTGGATCTGCGTAGCTTTGATCCCAGTGGGCTTGATCCCAAGGCTCGCAAAGCCTTCCCTCTGAGGCTGGATCATTTCCTGACAGACATCACAAGAGTGGAACGTGAGCTGGCTTGGACTCCGCGTTTCGATGCGATGTCCTGCTTAGCCGACAGTTACGCCCGCGACTACGCGCTGGCTCCGACTCAGAATCCTGATTTCAGTGGGGATGTTGCGCTGATCGGGGCCTGATGTAAGCCAGCGCAGACCACAGAGCCAGGCCAAGACCAGGCCAGAACAACCACCAGCCCAGACCACGAGCCAGAGTCGTGATCTGGGTTGATCCCCAGCTCCCTGGCCAGAGCATGAGAAACAGGCTGAGAAATTGCAGGATGGTTTTCCATTTTCCAAGCCATGACGCAGGAGCTCCGCTGGAGCTCCCAGCACGCCATCCGGAGATCAGCAATTCGCGAGCCAGCAGAAGCCAGACGGCCCAAATCTGCAGCTGCCCTGATGCCGCCAGCCAGATCAACGGTGCGCTGATCATTAATTTGTCGGCAAGGGGGTCGAGGCGGGCCCCCCAGCTGCTTCCGCCGTCAGCTCTGCGGGCCATCCAGCCATCGGCCCAATCCGTGAAGGCGCCAAACAGAAGCAAAAGCCATGCCGAAGCAAACTGTCCGGATAACAGCAGGAGGAGGAGTGGCGCACCGAGCAATGCCCGGGATAAGGGTGAACCGATCAGCCCAGAGGCGCCAGGGAGAGATCAAGGCTCAGAATGCGGGTAGATGCGTGGAATCCATGGTGCTTCAGCAGACGGTCAAGGAGGTGATGTCAGCTCCCGTGTTAACTGTGACACCCGAAACGGCATTGAAGGATGCTGTGAGTCTGCTCAGTGACCACCACATCAGTGGGCTTGCGGTTGTGGATCCAAACGGATACCTCATCGGAGAGCTCACGGAACAAGATCTCATGGTTCGAGAGAGCGGAGTTGACGCTGGCCCTTATGTGATGTTGCTGGACAGCGTGATTTATCTGCGCAATCCACTGAACTGGGACAAGCAAGTGCATCAAGTGCTCGGAACCAAGGTGGCTGATCTGATGGGACGTGATCTCCACAGTTGCTCGGAAAATCTCCCTCTTCCTAAAGCCGCATCGCTGCTGCATGAACGCAGCACGCAACGACTGATCGTGGTGGATGAACACAGACACCCCGTCGGTGTCTTGACACGGGGTGACATCGTTCGCGCCTTGGCCTCAGGTCAGCCTTAACGCGAGGCGATCGGTGTGATGCGAATGGCAACTGGCTTGATGAAGCGGAATTCAACGAGATCACCAACGGAAAGTGAATCGAACACCTCTCCGGGCATTCGCTTTCTGACGTCGAGGTCATGAACTTTTCCGAAGGGACCGCGAAGGCTCAATGTCCTGTCGGTTCTTGAGATCCTTACCACTTCAGCACTGCCTGTCGCCATCGCCACGCGGGTGCCTTTTGGGACAGGGCCAAAGTCGGAAGCAAGTTCCACATCCTGGCGCTCGAAACGCAAGGCCTTGTTCGACGAAGGGCGAAGATCAACCACAAGACCATCCAACACATCCATCTCAATCTCTGCACCTGGTCTCAATGTTGAACTGTTGAGGTCAACGGCTGAGGTCACCAAAATATTGTGTCCTTCAGGACCTTCCACTTCAAGAACCTTCTGGTCTGGAAGCAGACGTGTCACCGTCGCATGAAGATGGGTGATCTCGAACGACTCCAACAGTTCCGCCTTCAGCGTGGTTCCAGACTTGAGCAAACTGGCCCCTAGAGGAGCTCTCAACGCGGAGGGTCGGCTCGAAGCACTCGACAATTTGCGAACCCCAACTGCAATGGGCTGCACCAATCTGAAATCAACAAAATCACCAACTTTCAGATCCTTTAGAGGGTCATCCTCCGGTGTGCTCAAGACATCCAGGTTATGTATGCCTCCAAACGGCCCCATCAAGCTCAGGTTGCCATCCTGACGGTCAAGCTTGATGACTTGTCCTGTCCCTGAGGCAAGGGCAACACGCTTCCCTTTCTTCAACCGGCCCATATCCTTCGGAAGGATGATGTCCTCGCGGTTAAAACTGAGGGCTCGACTTTGACTGGGTTCAAGATCCACCAACAAGCCGTCCAAGATGGACAAACTCACCTCATCTCCAGGACGAAGCTTGAGAGCCTTGAGGTCTAGCCCGACCGTGTAGATC
>WTGE01000356.1 GCA_011525445.1 Synechococcus sp. CO36386bin_37 | reverse complement strand
GTCCAGGTGGTACCGGAGGTGGCATCAAAACCACAACGGTTGCTGCTCTCATGGCAGCAACTCGATCCACGCTGCGTGGTCACGATGATGTTGTGATTCGCCATCGACAGATCTCAGACAAAGTGGTGTTAAGGGCTCTCAGCATCACGGTGGCCTCCCTGTTATTCGTGCTGGGAATGGCTCTCCTGTTGGCGTTGAGCAGCAATCTGAGTGGGGAGGAACCCTTCACCTTTCTTGAGCTGGTGTTCACGTGTATTTCCGCCTTCGCCACCGTGGGATTGGATCTGGGCGTCACAAGGCAACTTGCTCCTTTTGGTCAATTTGTCCTCGTGGTGGGAATGTTTGTAGGACGCCTCGGCATCCTGCTTCTGTTGAGTGCGATCTGGGAAAGTTTCAATCGCGGACATCTGCAGCGCCAGAATCGCGTCGGCTATCCCCGAGAGGATCTCTATGTCTGATCAGCGATTTCCTGGAGAGATGCCGTGAGGGAGTGGTGGCACTGGTCGCAGTCCAATCAGCCGCAACCCTCCAGCTTTGGAATTGTTGGGTTGGGCCGGTTCGGCAGCGCCGTTTGCAAGGAGCTGATGCAGAACGGTGCAGAAGTTCTCGCTGTGGACCGCTCCTCCAAAGCAATTGAAGAGCTGAGGCAACTCGAGCCATCGATCGAGGCCCGGATAGTGGACTGCACCGACGAGGAGTCACTTCGCGAAGCGGGAATCCTGGACATGGAAACCGTTGTGGTTGCCATCAGCGAACCCATCGAGGCCAGTATCACAGCCACGCTGATCGCAAAGGACAGTGCTGGAACCAAAGTGCGTCATGTGATTGCCCGAGCGACCAGCGACTTGCACGAAAAAATGCTCAAACGCGTGGGAGCCGATCGGGTGGTGTTCCCCTCGCGAATGCAAGGCGAGCGCCTCGGTGTGGAATTGGTGCGACCCAATCTGATGGAGCGACTGGAACTGGACGAGCACCATTCGATTGAAGAAATCAAGGTGCCAAGCCGTTTTGTAGGCCGCTCACTTCGCGACCTCAACCTGCGCAAAAACTTTCGTGTGAATGTTTTGGCAGCCGGGCCTGCCAGAGAGCTCATGGTCAACCCACCGGCGTCCCACGTGCTCCAGGACGGGCACGTCCTCGTGGTGATGGGCTTGACCGACGATCTTCAAGAACTCCCAAAGACCTGAACCATGCGCGTGCTTGGTCTGATGAGCGGTACTAGCGCTGATGGAGTGGATGCGGTGCTTGTTGAGCTTTCCGGATCAGCGGGGCAACCCCGCTGGCAGTTACTGCGTTCAGCCTCGCTGGACTACCCAGCAGCGACACGACAACTGATCGTGGAAGTTAGTCAAGGCGCGCCCAAAACGGCTTCCTCTCTTCTGGAACTTTCAGAATCCATCACCAGGATTCAAGCCGAAGCAGCTCTTCAATGCGACCCAGAACGACAAGCGCAGCTGGTGGGTTGTCATGGTCAGACCCTCTGGCATCGACCACCTGAGTCCATGCAAGGTGCCCCTTTCCGCAACGGAGCAAGCTGGCAAACGCTCCAAGCGCCCTTGCTGGCGCAACTCCTCGATTGCCCGGTGATCTACGACTTCCGTGCAGCGGATCTCGCTTTGGGGGGGCAAGGAGCCCCTCTTGTCCCCAAAGCTGACGCCGCACTCCTGGGACGAACCAATGGGTGGAGAGCCCTGCTCAATTTGGGAGGAATTGCCAATCTCACGCTCATCCCCCCCGCTACTGGTCCTGATCGGAACCAACCAGTAAGGGGATGGGATTGCGGACCAGCGAACAGCCTGATCGATCTTGCAGTGGAACAGTTCACCCATGGAACAGAGAAATGCGATCGCGGAGGTCGCCTTGCAACCAGCGGAGACTGCGATGAGAGCCTGATTCGCAGTTGGCTGAACGAGCCCTACTTTCAGCTCAAGCCGCCTAAGTCAACAGGGCGTGAATTGTTCGGTCGCTTTGATCTGAACAAACGCCTTGAAGCGATGCGCGGAAGGACGATCAACGATCAAATCGCAACACTTACGGCCTTCTCCGCTGCCGCCGTAGCACAAGACCTGCAGAGACTCACGAGCGACAACCACCCTCTTCCAATCGAGTTGTGCGTCGCCGGCGGAGGCAGCAAGAATCTCGCTTTATTAGACCAACTCAGCAAACGCTGCCGTGGGCTCAGAATGCGTCACAGCGATGAGCTCAACATCCCGAGCCAAAGCCGAGAGGCCATGGTGTTCGCTGTCTTGGCCTGGTGGCATCAATTGCAGTATCCAGGCAATGCACCAGCGGTAACC
>WTGE01000224.1 GCA_011525445.1 Synechococcus sp. CO36386bin_37 | reverse complement strand
GCGATCAAATCAGCAGCACCTTTGCATCGGTTTGGTCGCAGTGGCAGATCAGCAATGACCGATTTATCCGCACAACAGATCCACGTCATCAATCGATCGTTGAGCAATTCTTTGCCCGCGTTGAAGCCAATGGCGACATTGTCGAAGGTCGCCAACAAGGGTGGTATTGCGTTGCCTGTGAGGAGTACAAAGATGACCCTGCTGATGCCAAATCACCGCATTGCCCGATTCATCAAAAACCTTTGGAATGGAGGGATGAAGCCAATCTGTTCTTTCGATTAAGTCGCTATCAAGAAGCCATTGAAAAATTAATCGCGACCGATGGCTTTATTCGTCCAGCCAGTCGACGCAAAGAAGTTGAGAACTTCGTCGCTAACGGACTCCGTGATTTTTCCATCTCTCGCCGCAATGTGAGCTGGGGACTGCCCGTCCCCGGTCATGAAGGTCATACTTTTTACGTCTGGTTTGATGCCCTATTGGGATATATCACTGCTCTCTTGGAGCCAAATCAGCCAGCCTCGCTGGATCAAGCCCTTGCCAATGGATGGCCAGCACAATTGCATGTAATTGGCAAAGATATCCTGCGCTTTCATGCGGTGTATTGGCCAGCCATGTGTTTATCGGCTGGCATTGACTTACCAGCTGGAGTATTTGGCCATGGCTTTCTGACAAGAGAAGGCCAAAAAATGGGCAAATCCATGGGCAATTCGATTGACCCAAGCCGTCTTTTGCAAATGTGTGGTCGCGATGCTGTGCGCTGGTACCTACTTCGCGATATTCAGTTCGGTGATGATGGCGACATCCAACAACAACGTTTGTTGGATTTGGTCAATAACGATCTTGCGAACACGATCGGCAATCTGGTGAATCGCTCCATTTCGATGGCTCGTAAATGGTTTGATGGTGTTCCATCGTTGACGCAAGAACTCCCCAGCGACCATCCCTTGAAGTTGGCAGCGCAAGATGCTGTAGCTGATGTGGTGACGAACTATCAACAACTCAGGTTCCACACCGTCGCCGAACAGGCACTGCAGTTGGCCATTGCGGCAAACGGTTACTTGAGTGACCAAGCGCCTTGGCAAGCCATCAAGGACCCGGCCAACCGAGATCAAGTTGCCGCCGATTTGTATGCGGTCCTGGAAGCTAGCCGCGTGGTGGGAGTTGCGCTGCAACCGCTCTTGCCTGAATTCAGTGAACGCCTGTTGCAACAACTCAATGCGCCGTCTGGGACGTGGACAGATCTTTTGACCTGGGGACATCTCCTGCCAGGTGAATTGGATGCGCCTTCACCGCTGCTGCAGCGCTTGGAACTGGAGGAGCCGGTTTGAAAGGCCTCGCTCTCAGCGTTTCAGCTGGTTTGGTTTGCTTGCTACTCAATGGATGCGCGTCGATTTCCGAGCGCCCAGAACCGGCCAAACCATTTCAATTTCGCAGCCTCACCCTTCGCCAAAATGATGAGGTTGGCGAGCCTCTTTGGGAACTACGTAGTCCTCGCAGCCGCTATCAACTCGACAATCGCCAAGCGGTGGTCACAAGTCCTGTCGGGATTCTGTATCGAGAAGGAACACCCGCTTATCGATTGACTGCGCCCAAAGGAATTCTGATCCGTGATGGCGAACAAGTGGAGTTGCTCGATGGTGTTCACCTGCGGGCTCTCGATGGCAGCCGTTTGGTGATCACCGGTGATCGCGCTATTTGGACTCCCAATGACGATCTGTTGGTGTTGGAGGGTTCTCCCAAGGCTGAAAATCCAACACAGCGGCTGACGGCAAAACGCGCCCAATTCAATGCCAAAGCCGAAGAGCTGCAGTTGCGCGACAACCTTGTTTTGATGCGATGGAACGAGGGCCAATCTCACCGCGAACCGGCGCCTTTGGTGTTACGCAGTCCGGAAGCTGATTGGAATCTCAAAGATGGCGGCTTGAACGTTGCTGGCCCTGTCAAGGGTGTCCAAAGGCCTGAACCCGATCGCCAGCGTCTCCTTTCAGCAGCGGCACTCGTGGGGAACACGACTGAAAATTGGATTGATTTTCAACCTCCAGTCACGGTTGACGAAGCCGATGAGGGCCTATCGCTGCGTGCAGGCAGAACACGTTGGTGGACCAAAGACAATCGCTTGAGCTCGCGAGCACCAGCGAAAGGCACCTTTAAAAAACTCACAGCCAGTGGTGGTGGCTTTGAGTTGTGGGATCAGCGCAAAGAGCTTCTACTGACCTGTGACTGTCAGTTGGATCAACCTGATCAGTCACTCAAAGCCAAACAATGCCGATTGACTTGGGATACAGGTGAACTGATGTCC
>WTGE01000246.1 GCA_011525445.1 Synechococcus sp. CO36386bin_37 | reverse complement strand
TCACCAACCTGAGATTGGCACAATATCTGCGTGCCAACTGCTTGCTGGTGGCCGACATTGAACGGGGAGGAGTGTTCGCCCAAATCGTTGGCACCCTCGCCTTGCTTCGCCCTGTGGAGCGTCCGCTCATCAAAGGGATCTTGATCAACCGCTTTCGTGGTCGCCGAGAATTGTTTGACGAAGGACGAGCCTGGCTCGAAGCCAATACCGGTGTGCCGGTTCTGGGAGTCATGCCCTGGCTCAATGATGTGTTCCCGCCTGAAGACTCCCTCGACCTCCTCGAACGAAAACCCACCCAAGGGTCCACTGATCTGGAAATAGCGGTCCTCAAGCTGCCATCCCTCAGCAACTTCTCGGATCTCGATCCCCTGGAAACCGAACCCTCGGTGAAACTGCGCTGGGTCACCCCTGGCGACGCTCTCGGATCACCAGATGCCGTTGTCATCCCAGGAAGCAAGCAAACACTCCGCGATCTCCAAGCCATCCACAGCAGTGGACTGGGGACAGCGCTACGCGCCTTCGTCGCCAACAATGGCCATATCTTCGGCATCTGCGGTGGGATGCAGATGCTGGGTGAAACCCTGAGCGATCCAAAAAGTCTTGAAGGAGAAGCTCAATCCCCCAGCAACATCAAGGAAGGCCTGGGCTTGCTACCGCTACATACAGTGTTTTCCGCAAACAAAGACCTGCGGCAATGCAGAACCTTGGCCCAATGGCCAGAGGGACCAAACCCTCTCCAACTCGAGGGATTCGAACTCCACCATGGACACACCAACGCATCGCACAACGGTCGAAAGTTCTGTCAACCTCTCTGCCGAGATGCAGGGCTTGGCTGGGTATCCACCATGGGTAAGAGAAGAGGCCTGGTGGTGGGCACCTATCTGCATGGAGTGTTTGATAATGGTCCCTGGAGGCGTCGCTGGCTCAATCAGCTGAGGGAATGCAAAGGTTTACCTCCGCTGAGCGAACAACAACCGCACCACAGCCGACACCGAGACGCGCTGCTGAATCGCCTCGCTGATGCCTTCGAACAACACATCAATCTCGAGCCCCTGTTGGTCGATCCTCGATGGAGGAATTGAAAGGGATCATGCCTAATTCACCCAACGCCCCGAAACAAAAAAGGCGAGGCTCGTTAGGGTTATTTCACAATTTTTTCGAGTCGTCGAGGTGCATCACGGAACGTTGAAGCTCCTCGACTCCCTGTGATGGAGAACACACCTCCCACGATCACCATCCACTGGCCAAACGGTTGCCAGACCTTCTGTGGCCATGGCCATGACTGGCTCGTCGCTGCAGAAGCAGCAGGAGTCCACATTCCCACGGGTTGCCTGGGGGGAAGTTGTGGAGCCTGCGAAATCGAAGTGAATGGTGAGGTTGTTCGAGCCTGCATCAGCACAGTTCCCCCCTCCAGCTCGGGATCCCTCACCGTGGAATTCGCCACGGATCCGTACTGGTAAGCGATCCATGGGAGTGCTGGCAGGATTCATCGCAGCCCTGGCTTGGACACTGGCAAGCAGCCTTTGGCGAGGGCTCTCCACCTCGCTCACCGCAAGGGAACTGAACGGGCTCAAGAACGTGATCGCCTGTGTGCTGTTGTTGCCAGTACTGATTTCACTGCCATGGATTCAAGAACGGCAGGCCTTGTTGTGGCTGCTCTTCAGCGGAGGGATCGGCATCGCTTTAGGAGACAGCTTCTATCTAGCTGCACTCCGCCGTCTGGGCACGAGACGCACTCTCACACTTGAGTCGCTTGCCCCCTTAGTCGCAGCACTGGGTGGTTTGATTGTGATGGGAGAACGCATTCATCTGCAGGCATGGCTGGGCGCTGCAATGGTGTCCCTCTCTGTCGTTGTTGTGGCCCGCCAGAGACCTCCTGAGAACACTCCGGAGATAGATCAAAAAAGCACTGTGCAGTGGCAGGGGCTTTGGTTTGCACTGCTCGCGGTGTTGTGTGGGGTCAGCGGAGCAGCTGTATCCCGCAGCGTATTGATCCAAACCGATCTATCCCCATTCCAAAGTGCCGCTGCACGATTGCTAGGTGGACTGCTTCTGTTATTGCCATGGCTGAAGGTCCGAACCTTGACTCCTCAGCCCCGTCCCCAACACAAGCGATGGCCAAGGGTTTTGGTGGCCACATTGCTCGGCACCATCCTCGGAATCGCGTTGCAGCAGGTCGTGCTGAGGCAATTACCACTCGGGATCGGCATCACGGTTCTCAGCACCGCCCCGGTCATGGCTCTAGTGGTGTCCGCTGCAGAGGGCGATCACTCTCGAGTGGATGGTGCCTGCACATTGCTGATT
>WTGE01000214.1 GCA_011525445.1 Synechococcus sp. CO36386bin_37 | reverse complement strand
CACACTCATCACGTGGCGCTCGACCAACATTCAAAGTTGACGTAATATTCGTACACACATAACTTGCTGGAGCCACATAGCTATAGTGGATAGTAATCAGCGCTGCCAAGTGCAACACATGATCACAATACCTCATCGCTTCTCTTACACAAAGTGGATCCCGGATATCACCTAAAACCACTTCAAGCTCTTCTTTAATAACTTTTGGAAGTCTGTCAAGCCAACCCCAGCTTCCATTAGAGTTGTAGAGACAAAAAGCACGAACTTGGTGGCCAGATGCCACCAATGACTCAACGAGATGGGAGCCAATAAAACCATCGGCTCCGGTGACCAGGACTTTACTCATGATTCTGTGTTTTTCGTGCCTGTTGTCCCATTAGAAACTCACCCCACTGCCAATCTAGAAGCGTATCAATATCGACAGATTGCTCTGCCTTCATTACATACGCCAACGTCTGAGAGGTTAGGAAACTGCGCTCCCGCTCCAAGAAGGCACGAGATGCTAAATAGATGGCGCCATTCAGTGCATAGGCAGAGGGTAACTGTTGACGACAAGCGGTATCTGAAAGGGTTGATAGTGGCTGCAAGTGTTGACTTGAGGACAGACTAAACATCCAAGCCGGGTGCTTACTGCATAAAGTCACAGATACAACCGCGGAAGAGCTCGCCTGCTGTTGCATAGCTACGGCAGCCTCCACGTCTTCTATGCGACGGAGTGGAGAGGTGGGCTGCAAGAGCAAGACATCAGTCACCTCAGGTAGCTGCTCAAGAGCGTGCAGCACAGTCGCAATCCCAGAGGCCGTGTCGCTGGCAAGCTCTATAGGCCTAAGAAAAGGCACTTCAGCCCCGCCAGCAAGCGCAAGCTTTGCAATTTCAGGATCATCGGTACTGACAACCACTCGATCCACACTTGGGGAAGCCAGGGCCACATCAATGGTCCATTGCAAAAGTGGTTTGCCACAAAACGGCCGAACATTTTTGCGGGGGATTCCCTTTGAACCGCCCCGCGCCGGGACTAAGGCCAGCAAGCTCATGACTGTCCGTGAATAGGCCACTCGCGGTGAGCCTGTTGCAATGTTTCGGGGCGGCCCACATCGAGCCAGTATTCATGAATCGGACACACAGCCACCCTATGGCCCGCCTGCTGTGCGGCTTGAAGCAAGCTTGGCATGTCGGTGGATTGGTGAGGCTGCAGTATGCCAAGCAGCTGGGGATCAATCACGTAGACGCCTGCATTGACTAAATGGCGATAGATAGGCTTTTCCTCAAAACCTGCCAATTCGACACCCTGGGTCTGAACCACACCAAAGGGAACTGTTAGTTCATGCTCACGCACGCAAAGAGTCGCTAGGGCCTGATGCTCATTATGGAAATACAAGAGATGAGTTGGGTCAAAACGTGTAAGAACATCGCCGTTGAGCACCAAAAATGGCTGCGTTAGTGAATCAGGAAGCAACTGAAGTGAGCCTGCGGTACCCAATGGTTGATCCTCGACCAGATACTGAATCGAGACGTCCCAGCGAGAGCCATCCCCAAAATGGTTGATAATTTGTTCTTTGAGATAATTAACAGAAAAATAAAATGTACGAAAACCACTAGCGATACATTGCTCAAGCAATATCTCGAGCATCGGCTGATCACCAACAGGCAACATTGGCTTAGGACAAGATTCCGTATGGGGCAGCAAACGCGTGCCTTTCCCACCAGCCATAATCACAACAGCATTACTAAACTGTGCTGAGCCGAGGAGCTCCTGCAACAAAAGCAACTGCACAACCCTGCCATGGTCATCCAGCACAGGAATCTGCCGTAAGACCTCTCGGCGCATCATCTCAAGAACAAGTGCCTGATCATCGCTGCTCCGAACAAAGCGGAAATGGCGATTCATCAATCGGTCAGCTGGAGTATCAAGGGTTGCACCTTGAAGAAGACCACGCCGAATATCTCCATCTGTAAGTGTGCCAAGAAGCCTTTCCTGCTCATCAACCACCAGAGCAATCTGTGCAGCACCTTGATCAATGACCTTCAAGGTCATCTGAAGTGAAAGATCAGGAACCACGAAGAAATTAGCAATCTCAAAAGTCATAAAAATCAGAGTTTTGTCTTACATTCTGGTGTAGTTAGATCTAGACATGTAGATGCCAACAATCTCAAGCCATCTAAGCCACTGCGCTCAGGGTGGAACTGAAAGCCAGCAATCAAACCATTGCTAATAGCGGCAACAAAGGAATGAGAACCATACTTACAGAAAAACATCACACTCGATGGGTCAACCTCAGTAGCAACATAACTGTGTACAAAATAC
>WTGE01000135.1 GCA_011525445.1 Synechococcus sp. CO36386bin_37 | reverse complement strand
CTACTGACAAGGAGAAGAATGGTGTTCAACGTTGGCAGCGGCAGCTCCAGTTCATAGATTGCACCAGGCAACAGCGGATTAACAGCCTTAAACGTGAGATAGGCTGCAAAAAAACCAGCAAATGTCATTGCGTCGGCCACCAAAAAGGTGGCAAGACCAAACATTCGATGATCAGGATGGTTGTCCTCGTGATGCTCTGTAGTTTCGACCGCTTGATCTTGTGGTACCAGAGAAGTCATCGTCCGTTGCTCCATACGTCACTGCCGCTGGCATCCTTTAAATCAATCTGGCCTGCAGGCACCCCATAGCCATAGGGATGAGTGACCAGAGGAGGCTCTCCCTTCCAGTTCTCTACAGGTGGTGGAGAGGATGTCAACCATTCGGGAGTTAAGGCACGCCATGGGTTGTCCCCCGCAATCTGACCAGAGCGAGCGCTGACCACCACATTCCAAAGGAATGGCAAGGTGCTCAAGGCCATGAGTAAGGCGCCCACACTGCTGATCTGATTGACAAGAGCAAATTGAGGGTCGTATTCGGCAACGCGTCTCGGCATTCCATTCAGTCCCAACCAATGCTGAGGAGCAAAACAAAGATTGAATCCGATAAAAGTGAGCAGGAAATGGAAACGACCGATGTTCTCATCAAGCATTTTTCCAGTCGCCTTTGGGAACCAGTGGTATATCGAAGCGAAGATCACAAATACGGATCCTCCGTAAACAATGTAGTGAAAGTGAGCAACAACAAAATAAGTGTCGTGAACATGCACATCAAAAGGCACCTGAGCGAGTGCCACGCCTGTGATTCCGCCCAAAACAAAATTAACGATAAAACCGCATGAAAAGAGAACAGCACTATTCAAGCTAATTTTTCCACCCCATAACGTAGCCAGCCAATTAAAGAACTTTATTCCGGTTGGAACCGCGATAAAAGCTGTTGCAATTGTGAAAAACAATCGCATCCAGGGAGGGGTTCCGCTTGTGAACATGTGATGAGCCCAGACCACAAGACCAAGCACCACAATGGCCATGATCGAATAAACCATCGTGGTGTAGCCAAACAGTGGCTTTCGGCAATGAATTGGCAGAATTTCACTAACCAAGCCAAAGGCAGGCAGCACCATGATGTAGACAGCTGGGTGGGAGTAAAACCAAAAAAGATGCTGATAAACAACAACGTTACCGCCCATTCCTGGATTAAAAAAGCCTGTATGGGCCACAATATCGAAACTTAGTAATATGAGAGTACCGGCAAGAACTGGCGTAGATAAAACAACAAGAATGCTCGTTCCAAGCATGGCCCAGCAGTACATTGGCAACTGCATCAACTTCAATCCTGGGCGCCTGAGTTTCAGGATAGTGGCTATAAAATTAATACCCCCAAAAATTGAACTGCCTCCTAGCAATAAGACACTCAGAATCCAGATAATTTGGCCTGAAGCAGGAGTCGTGAGACTCAAGGGTGGATACGCCGTCCAGCCTGACTGTGCCGCACCAGTAATAAAATAACTTGCAATGAGGAGTAATCCTGCAGGAGGAATCAACCAAAACGCCACAGCATTCAGCCTTGGGAACGCCATATCCCTGGCGCCGACATAGAAAGGAATCAAATAATTTCCAAAGGCTCCATTAACAACAGGAACGATCCACAGAAAGATCATTACTGTCCCATGCAATGTAAGCACTTGATTATAAACATCCCTAGCCATGAAATCAGCTACGGGGCTTGTCAACTCTGTACGAATAGCACCTGCAAGGACGCCACCCACAAGATAAAAAGCGAAGCCACAAACAAGGTACTGAAGACCTATGACTTTGTGATCAACACTAAAACTGAAATACCGAAGCCAACCCGTTGGCTGCAGAGAGGGAGATTTACCTTGTTGCGGGAGAGTAAGAGTCATGCCTCAGATACAGGGAGTTTACGATTTGCTTGGAACCAGGTCTCGTACTCATCAGCCGAGTCAACAACAACTGTTGAGCGCATGCCACCGTGATAAGGACCACATAGTTCAGCGCAGACAACTGGATATCGACCTGGACGTGTCGGAGTAAAACTCAGCATTGTGGGCTGGCCAGGAATGATGTCCTGTTTAAGCCTGAACTCTGGAACCCAGAAAGCATGAATGACATCTTTTGCCTCCATTTTCAACGAAACAGGTCGCCCTGAGGGAACATGCAATTCACCCGAAACAATGTCTCCCTCTGGATAATGGAAAAGAAATGCAAATTGCATTGCTGTTACCTCAATGGGAAGAGGAGAAAGACTCGACTCCGTACTGGCTTGCATTGCGCCGGGAGAACCGATTCCACCCCAAACCCTCGCATCAGTCATTTGGGCATTGCTGTGCCCTTCATGAGAGAGAGGAACCATCCCACCCATACGCTCATAAATGTCGTAACTAAATAAACCAACAAACAAAACAACGATCGCGGGCACAGCCGTCCAAAAAATTTCGAGAGGAAGATTTCCTTCGAGGGCAATTCCGTCACCAATTTGACCAGCTTTACGTCGAAACCGAATCAAACTGAAAACCACCAACCCTACGATTCCTAAAAACAAAATCGTTCCAATGCTGAACAGGACCCGAAATAATTCATCGTATATAGGTGCGTTGGAACTAGCATCAGCCGGAAGAAGGTTGATGTTTTGGCCGATCCACAACCCGCCCAATACAAGGATCATTCCCAGCACAAGAGTCAATATTGCTGAGGGTATAGGCACGAAACACCTGGTTCATGTATCAACAGACTATGGAGGTCCTGTGCATTCTTCACGCTGTGATTGTTAAAGCAGGCTGAAGTTCTTGCCAACCCAGCTGTTTCAGGGTGTTGGTGTCAGCAAAGGGAGATGTTTGCACTCCAAAAAATGTCAGAGACCTGTCAATAACGTGACGTTTGAAATCAGATCGCTACTTTCCAAAAACAAACCTTTGGAATTGGGAGGGTAAGTCATTGACTTCATCGCCAAGCGTTCCGATTCGTTTACGCCTAGCGCAACTCGCCGCCCATCTCGTTGTGGCCCTAATCGCACTCGTGGTGATCGGAGGGGCAACACGCGTGATGGAGGCTGGATTGGCCTGTCCTGACTGGCCTCTCTGTTACGGAAGCCTTCTCCCTGGTCACCAGATGAACCTCAAGGTTTTCTTGGAATGGTTTCACCGCCTTGATGCCTTTGTTGTTGGTGTTGCCCTGCTTGTCCAATGCGGAGCTGCCTGGTATTGGAGGAAGGAACTGCCGCACTGGTTTCTTCCCCTATCCATATTTCTTGTTTTGGCCGTGGTTGTTCAGGGAGGTCTTGGTGCCTTAACAGTCCTGCAGCTTCTCCCCTCCGCTGTTGTGACAGCCCATTTGGTTCTGGCCCTGACCCTGGTCATCGTGATGAGTGGCCTGACCCAAAGACTTCTCACCGAAAGGTCAAGCCCATCCATTTGTCCGCGATGGTGGCCTTGGCTTGGCGGATTCAGCCTTGCAGCGGTTTCATCCCAATGCCTTCTGGGTGGTCGAATGGCTTCGTCGTGGGCAGCGCAACGCTGCTTGGAATCGGGCCAGTCCTGCCAATGGCTGCATTGGCATCGCAGTGCAGCATTGCCAACTGCAGGTTGCGTTTTGCTGTTCGTTGCCACAGCACTTATCGCCGGTGGCTGGGGTCGTCAGCAATGGCCATTACTGGTCTCGGCTGCATTGTTGGTCGCCACGCAGATCGCTTTGGGCGTATTCACTTTGCGCCTTGGTCTGAGTCAACCAGTCGTGACCGTCTGTCATCAACTTGTGGCTTGTTTGCTCGTAGCCATCCTTTCGGCCCTCACATGGAGACGACCGACAACACCCGAATCGACTCTCACGATCGCTCTCGATTCATCCGCTCTGGAGCCCTGTCATGGCTAGTTCAGCTTCTGTTGCTCCACTTTCCCCATCCCCCACGAGGGATGAAGTGGTGCCCTCTCGCAAGAGGGTCAAATTACCAGCTTGGCTTGAAGTTGCCAAACCAAGACTGATTCCCCTGCTACTGGCAACAACTCTCGGGGGGATGGCCCTGACGGAGGGTTGGCCTCTTTCGTCCCCCCGACTGGCTTGCACTCTCGGGGGAGGTGCACTGGCTGCTGCGGCTGCAGGCGTTCTCAACTGCTTATGGGAACAGGAACTTGATGGACGCATGCAACGCACCAGTGGGCGTGCCCTTCCCTCTGGCCGGTTGTCTCCATCTGCAGCATTTGTAGGGGCTGTGTCCTGCACTCTTGCTGCAGCAGCACTGCTGGTAAGTGGGGTGAACTGCCTGGCTGCAGGATTATCACTCTTAGGACTTTGCAGTTATGTCCTGCTTTACACCGCCGTTCTCAAACCGCGTACCCCTCAAAACATCGTTGTTGGAGGCGTTGCAGGCGCCATTCCGCCCTTGGTTGGGGCTGCGGCAGCAACGGGGCATATCGGGTTAAGCGGCTGGTGGCTGTTCGCGCTGGTCATGGTGTGGACCCCCGCTCATTTCTGGGCTTTAGCCCTGCTGTTGCGCGATGACTATCGGGCCGTTGGCATCCCTATGCTTCCTGTGGTTAAGGGACCACTGGTCACAACAAGAGCCATCCGGCGTTACGGATGGGCAACAATTTTGCTGAGCTTTCTAGGAATTTGGGCCCTGCCTGAGGGGGGAGCCCTCTATGGGCTGTTGATCCTTCCCTTCAATGGCCGACTTCTGCAGATGGTGGAGCTTCTTGCCGCAGAACCGAACAATCAACACCGAGCGAAAGGTCTATTTCGCTGGTCAATCCTCTACCTGTTCGGCATCTGTCTTCTGCTCGTCATGAGCCGAAGCACAGGTTCAGCTCTTTTTGATCAGCAAGTACGAACAATCTTGAACATGATGACGGGTGGCTTTGTTGCTCTCCCTTCCTAAATTCGTCTTCCTTGCTTCTGAACGGTTCCATGTCCCTGATCGTGCTCGATCACCTGGATAAGTCTTACGGGACCATTCCGGCCCTCAGGGACTTGAGCCTTCAAGTCCCTGAAGGTTGTTTATATGCATTGCTCGGCCCGAATGGTGCTGGCAAAACAACCACACTGCGAATTCTGGCAACCCTTCTTTCTCCGGATCTGGGTGATGTGCGCATTGCCGGTCTTGACGCCTTAACGGAACAACGACAAATCCGGCGTTTGATTGGATACGTCGCTCAAGAGGTAGCGATCGACAAGATTCTCACAGGGCGCGAACTTCTGAAACTACAAGGCGATCTATATCACTTACGTCCTCAGCTCAGAAATCAACGTATTGATCAACTCATCGATATGTTGGGAATGGATCCATGGGTTGATCGACGCTGCGGCACCTACTCAGGCGGCATGCGTCGTCGACTCGATCTGGCTGCAGGTCTTCTCCATGACCCCCAGCTGCTCATTCTCGATGAACCCACTGTTGGACTTGATATCGAAAGTAGGGCTGTGATCTGGGATGTCCTCCGTAGGCTTCGTGAGGAGGGCACAACAGTGCTGCTCAGCACGCATTACTTAGAGGAAGTGGAAGCCCTCGCGGATCGAATGGCGATCATTGATGCCGGAACAGTGATTGCTGAGGGAACACCCAACGAGCTCAAGAAACGGCTCGGAGGCGACCGCGTGACTCTGCGCGTGCGGGAATTCAGCAATGAAGCGGAAGCTGAAACAGTTCAAAAACTGCTGCAACCTCTTGATGGAGTTCACAGGATTGTGATTAATCGGTCTCAAGGCCACTCCCTGAACTTGGTCGTTGCAGATGAAAACGTTCTCCCTCGCCTGCGTCTTTGTTTGGAAGAAGCGGGGATCCCAGTCTTCGCCCTTGCCCAAAGCAGGCCCAGTCTGGACGATGTCTATCTCCAAGCCACAGGAAGAACCCTGATGGATGCTGAGCTGGCGCTTGCGGGTCAACGAGATCCCAAAAAAGAACGCAAGCAATCCATGCGCTAACAACTCGCTTTCGCTGTTCGCATTTCATAAGCCACACCATGACAACCCCACCTCTTTCCATCGAGATCAATCAACCCTCACCAAAAGGTGCGTTGCTAGAGCTCATTCAGGAAACATCAGCTTTGACGCGTCGCTTGTTCGTCCAACTCCAGCGACGACCCTCCACCCTGATTGCAGGTGTGCTGCAACCCCTGATCTGGCTCGTTTTATTTGGAGCTTTGTTTTCGAAAGCGCCAGAAGCGCTTCTGCCCGGAGGTATGAGTTACGGACGTTTCCTCGGCGCTGGTGTGATTGTGTTTACCGCTTTCAGCGGTGCCCTCAATGCAGGACTTCCTGTCATGTTTGATCGGGAATTTGGCTTTCTCAATCGTCTTCTCGTTGCGCCATTGAGAAGCCGCAGTTCCATTGTTTTCGCCTCCGTGATCTACATCACAACCCTGAGCCTCGTTCAGAGCTTGGCAATCATGCTCACTGCGGCAGCACTGGGGTATGGATGGCCTGGTGCAGGGGGGTTGCTTGTCGTTCTTTTCACTCTGCTGCTGTTGGTCTTTGCGGTTACGGCGTTAAGCCTGGGACTGGCCTTTGCCTTACCGGGGCACATTGAATTGATCGCAGTGATTTTTGTTGCCAATCTGCCACTGCTTTTTGCAAGCACCGCCCTGGCTCCATTGAGCTTTATGCCTGTGTGGATGGGCTGGCTAGCTGCACTAAATCCCCTTACCTTCGCGATAGAACCAATTCGAGCTGCCTATGCAGGCCCTCTCGATCTTTCATTGGTTCTTTTGGATGCGCCCTACGGGGCAGTGACAGGTCAGACCTGTCTATGGGTCCTAACCGCTCTCACCCTGGGGCTGTTTCTGCTCATCAGACCTTTACTCAATCGCAAACTCTCTTGACTCCGTGACTGCCTCTTCGTTTCAGCCCCTGAATTCCCGTCAACTCGACCTGCAACGTCGCTTGAGGATTGCGCGTGAATGCCAGGAAACCTCTCTGGTCGCACAACTCGAGATGCAGTGGGTTCATCGTTATGGGGTGAAGTCGCTCCCCAGACCTACGCAGGAAGTCCGGCAAGACTGCATCCTCGCCCCTCAACCAGAGAATCATCGACCAAGTGTTCAGGAGCTCTCCGTAATCAGCGAGCAATCGATGGAGTCGAATTCATCATCTCTGACGCCTCTGCGAGCTGAAGATCTGGCCGATAAGGACACCGTCATGCACGACTGTTCGAATCCCGCCAACCAAGAAGAACTGGCAGTTGCGCCACCTCCGCTCGCTGCAGGACCAAAGCGTTTTCGACGCTGGCTTGTGGCTGTTCCAGAAGATCAAAACCTGAAGGCCTCCTGACGACCCATGCCAGTTCCATCGCGAACCCATCTAGAGGGTGGTCTAATCGTGTCGGTTCAGGCACCAGAGGGATCTCCCATGCGGCACCCCGATGTGATCGCGGCGATGGCTGAATCCAGTCTTGAGAATGGAGCGGTCGGTGTGCGTCTTGAGAGCCCGGAACACATCGGGGCTGTTCGCAACCGCTGTCCAGAGGCTTTGATCATCGGTTTATGGAAACGGACGTTTCCAGATAGCTCCGTCTACATCACCCCTCGCTGGCAGGACATTCACAGGGTCTGGGCTGCTGGTGCCGACGTCATTGCCATCGACGCCACGGCGCGTCGAAGACCGAACAACGAAAACCTTGCTGAGCTTGTTCGACGGTGTCAAACCGAGTTGGCGGCGCCACTTATGGCAGATGTGGACACCATTGAAAATGGATTGAAGGCGGCATCACTTGGATGCAACTGGGTCGGAACCACGCTGTATGGATACACAGAGGAAACGTCTGGACAATCGCCCCCTGGTCATGACTTGATCGCACCACTGAGACAGCGATTACCGACCAACGTGATCCTCATTAGTGAGGGTGGTATCAATTCACCTGACTCAGCTCGCCTGGCCATTGACCATGGTGCCAATCTTGTCGTGGTTGGTACAGCAATCACTGGTGTTGATCTCCAGGTCGCTCGGTATCTGAGGTCCTTAAAGAGGCAACATGGTTGAGTCTCGCGAGACTCAACCATGTTGCCTCAGTTCGCCATACCTCTTGTTTTGAGTAGTACGTTCTTCGCCATACCCATTGCTGGGTTACCCATGACAGAACTCCGTGCACTCAACAGGGAATTGGGGAGACTGTGCAATAAACCTCCCCGAGAAGCCCTATCGGTGTGTCGAATTCATGCACGACTCGTGAGATCCCTCTAGGGGAATCACATCATGCCCATACCTCCCATACCACCCATGGGATCCATGCCGCCCATACCTCCCATACCGCCCATGGGATCACCACCACCTCCTGCTGGCGCAGGAGGCTCGGGTTTGTCGGCTACAACAACCTCTGTTGTTACTACTAAAGAGGCGATTGACACAGCGTCTTGAAGTGCAAGACGAACAACCTTGGTTGCATCGAGAATGCCAGCATTCATGAGGTCTTCGAAGTTGCCTGTTAATGCGTTGAATCCCTGACCGCTGTTACGGACACGATCAACAACAACATCTCCATTGGTTCCGGCGTTTTCTGCGATCTGATGCAGAGGAGCGCTCAAAGCCCGTTGCACGATTTCGACACCGGTCTTCTGATCACCTTTCAAATCAGAGGTCAGCCCATCGAGTTCTTCAGCGATATGAAGAAGGGTTGATCCACCTCCAGCCACAATGCCTTCCTCAACAGCCGCACGGGTGGCATTGAGTGCATCTTCAATGCGCAACTTGCGATTTTTGAGTTCAGTTTCGGTTGGGGCTCCAACCTTAATGACTGCCACCCCCCCAGCCAGCTTGGCGATGCGCTCATTAAGTTTTTCCCTGTCGTACTCAGAATCAGTGTTCTCAAGCTCGCGCCTAATCGAGGCAACACGGGCAGCCACCGCATCTTTACTTTCATCGCTAGCCACGATTGTGGTGCTGTCCTTACTGATAGTGATCCGACGTGCTCGTCCGAGATCGTCCATAGTCACCTTGTCAAGAGTCATTGCCCTGTCTTCGCTGATGACCTGACCGCCAGTCAGCACAGCGATATCCGCCAGAGCTGCCTTACGACGCTCCCCAAAAGATGGAGCGCGCACTGCTGCAACCTGCAGGACTCCTCGGTTCTTGTTGACGACAAGAGTGGCGAGAGCTTCTCCATCAACCTCCTCGGCCAAAATCACGAGGGGTGATCCAGATTTCTGAACCGTTTCCAGCACTGGCACGAGATCAGCCACGGAACTGATCTTGCGATCGGTCAGAAGCAGAAGGGCATTTTCAAATTCACAAATCTGACGATCTCCATCGGTCACGAAATAGGGAGAGCTGTAACCACGGTCAAAAGCCATGCCCTCAGTGACTTCCAACTCAGTCGCGAGAGACTTTGACTCCTCAACGGTGATCACACCATCAAAGCTCACCTTGTCCATGGCTTCAGCCACCATTCGGCCGACCTCTTCATCGCCGCCTGAACTCACCGTTGCAACTTGACGAATAGCGTCGCCACTCACGGATTGACTGCGCTGACTCAAACTGGCTACTACAGCTGCCACAGCTTTTTCCATTCCGCGGCGCAACTCAATCGGGCTCGCACCTGCTGCCGTATTGCGGAGGCCTTCTTCGACCATCGCTTGAGCGAGAACAGTGGCTGTGGTGGTGCCATCACCTGCCTTGTCCTTTGTTTTTGATGCCACCTGCTGAATCAGCTTGGCTCCGATGTTTTCAAACGGATCAGCAAGCTCGACCTCTTTGGCGATGGTGTCACCGTCATTAACGATATCGGGGGACCCAAACGACTTTTCGAGCACCACATTGCGACCACGGGGACCGATCGTGACCCGGACGGCATCCGCAAGGGCATTCATGCCTCTTTCCAGTGATTCCCGGGAATCGTTCGAGAAGCTCAGCAGTTTTGCCATGGTGTCCTTAAATCCGCGGGTCAATCTTTCCAAGCGTCTCTGACGACAGGCTCCTCCCGGAAGTGGGGAAAGCCGAATCCGAGAGACTCAGTCCTAAAGAGTCTGGTTAAGGTCTGGAAATGACTGACTCCGGAGCGTTGTTCTTCGTTCTCATGGCTGCCATGGCTGCAACCATGACTTTGGTTTACGTGCCACTGCGGATCTATCTCACAGCGACAGAGCGCAGCCGTAGGTTGAAGTTGCTACAACGCATTCGTCGTTTGAGAGAAGAACTTGGTCAACCTCTCCAGAGCTGACAATTAACCCATCACCATTCCTCCATCCACCTGCAAAACCTGGCCGGTGATGTAAGCGGAAGCGGGGTCAGATGCCAGAAATCTCACTGCACCTGCCACTTGCTCGGGGGTTCCAAAGCAGCCCAATGGGATCGAGGCCAAAATCCCTTCGGCATCAAGTTCCTTGGTCATATCCGTCGCAATAAACCCAGGTGCCACTGCATTCACAGTGATTCCCCGGCTCGCCAACTCTTTGGCAGCACTGCGGGTCAGGCCGATCACTCCAGCTTTCGCTGATGCGTAATTGGCCTGGCCCGCATTCCCCATCAATCCAACCACCGAAGTGATGTTGATGATTCGACCACTTTTCTGCTTCAACATCGGACGTGTCACAGCCCGCGTGCAAAGAAAAACCCCAGTGAGATTGAGATTGATCACAGCCTGCCAATCCTGCGTTTTCATCCTCATCAACAGACCGTCTCGGGTGATTCCCGCGTTATTCACCAACACATCAATGCGTCCGCTGGTCTTCAAAACCGTTTTGATGAGTTCATCGACTGAATCCTCATCAGCCACGTCAGCTTTGAGGGCATAAGCCGAACCACCTTTGGACTGAATTTCAGTAACCACCGCTTCAGCCGCTTCAGAGGAGCTTGCGTAGTTCACAACCACTTCTGCTCCTTCCTCAGCAAGCGCCAGCGCCACTGCACGACCGATGCCGCGGCTTGCACCTGTGACAAGAGCAGTTTGTCCGTCAAGGGAAGCGGTAGGACTCATGAACGACTGTTGTTTCGATCGTGTGATCGTAGAGATCACTAGGCCGTTCAGTCATCCGGTCGGCTAGACACCCCGCATGGTCTCAACGGTGTCTATGGCGTTTCCGAGCAAATCGCGAAATAACCCCAATTGTTTCTGACTCCCCATCACCACCAGCAGTTGACCCGGGCCCAGCCGCTCTTCTCCGCTGGGGTTTCCCTTCAATGAACTGCCATCACGGATCGCCAGCACCATGGCGCCGCTTCGACGACCCAGCTGGAGCTCAGAGAGACTTTTACTGGCCAGATGTCCGACTAACAAAGGATCACGACTCAATCGAAATTCCTCAATTTCAAATTCCGAGCCGGACAACAAATCCATGAAGTCCACCGCCAAAGGCCTCAGAGCTGTTGCTGCCATCACCCTTCCCCCAGCGACGTAGGGACTGACAACAACAGTGGCTCCAGCCAATTCAAGCTTGGCGGCTGCTTCCTCGCTGTCTGCTCTAGCAATGAGCCTGCATCCTGGTTCCAAACCTCGAGCACTGAGGGTCACGTAGAGATTGGCAGCGTCACTTGGGAGTGCCGCCACCAGACTCCGACAACGATGGAGACCAGCCTCCAAGAGGGTTTCATCCAGGGTGGCATCGGCTTGAAGCACAGGCAGACCGCGCTCCTCAGCAGCCTGACGACGTTCAGAATCCTTCTCGACGACCACTACTGGGACAGTCTCTAGCAGCAGTTGTTCGGCGATCTCCCTCCCAATCCGGCCATAGCCGCAGAGAATGACGTGATTGTGCATACGCCGCAGGCTTCGGCGGAACCTCAACTCCCGCAATTCACGGAAGTATCCGGATTCTGTCAGGCCAAGAACTTTCTGGATCGAGAGCTGAACCACCACGATTCCACCCGCCACGATCAAAACCGTCACGAGACGCCCGGCCTGGGAAAGGGGTTCCACTTCCCCATAGCCGATGGTGCTGATAGTGATCAGCACCATCCACAAGCAATCCCCCCAATCCCATCCCTCAGTGAGGCGATACCCGATGGCGCCACCCAAGATCACAGCAGCGAGAGCCATCACCGGCAACAACCATGGACTGGCCAAATGACGGAGCCGAGGGCGATAAATCTGAAGGCGACGACGCTGGGACGAACTCCGTCGTGGCTTCTTCATGCGAAGCCCATGGCCTCCAACACGTCAGCCTCAGAGAGGGCGCTGAGATCATCACCACCGAGATGACGTATCACATCACGCTCGGGCAGGTGATCTTTCGACAGTCCAAGTGCAATCAATGGCACACCGCAGAAGGTGGCCAAAAGACCGGTCACAGCGCAACTGGTCACAACGACATCAGCGCAGGCAATCTGGGCAGCCTTCTCTGAGAGCTCGCTTTGATCTCCAAGGCCAATGGTCCTCAGTCCAGGAAGCTTCTCTTTTATCGCGAGAGGCAAATGCTTCCAGCGGTCTGCTGGCCAATCTCCAGCTGCAGCTGATGGCTCGAGCAACAACAGCGGACCATCTCCTTGAGGCTGCTGTTCACGGGCGTTTTTCATCAATACCACCGGCAAACTGATTCGAAAAGCCTCTGCGTCCAAGGTGACCCCCAATGGTGCGAGAAATCCAGAAAGCCTTTGCGCACTCCAGCCTGCAGCCATCCCTGCAACTGAGGTACGAGCGAATCCCGTTTCTGCGACCCGTGTCGGAATATGACTCATCGAAAGCATGAGATTCACTTGGCGCCCCTCCGCAAAATTGAGGCACACCTGAAAATCGGGTTCTCGAACCGACCCAAGGAGATTGGCCCAATCAGCCATGGTTGGGTTCGAAGCAAAGTCAAACGGAATGATCTTTTCGACAGACGTGAGCAA
>WTGE01000182.1 GCA_011525445.1 Synechococcus sp. CO36386bin_37 | reverse complement strand
CCTGCAGCGGATCTGGCGCTTGTGTGATGGTGCCAAATCCTCTGGTTTGCAGTTGGAGCCGCTGCTGCCGCTGCCCGCAGAGTTAACACCCGCTGAAACCGATCTGCGCCGAGCTGTGCATACCGCCATTGAGGCCGTCAGCGACGATCTTCAAGGCGATGAGCTGCAGTTCAACACCGCTGTCTCTGAGCTGATGAAACTCAGCAATGCCATGGGCGGCCAACTCGATGCTGTCTGCTCTCCCGTGGCGCAGGAGGCTGTACGTAGTTTGCTGCTGCTATTGGCTCCGTTTGCCCCCCATTTGGCTGATGAGCTGTGGGAGCAACTCCAGGGCAGTGGCAGCATTCATCAGCAGCGTTGGCCTGAGGTGGATGCCACAGCGTTGGTGCGCGACACGATCACCGTGGTGCTGCAAGTCAAAGGCAAAGTGCGGGGCAATTTGGAGGTGCCAGCGTCGATTAGCAAAGACGAGTTAGAGCAGATGGCTCTCGCCAGTGATGTGGCCAAAAAATGGCTGGAAGGCAATCCACCTAAGCGGGTGATTGTGGTGCCAGGCCGGTTGGTCAACCTGGTTCCCTGAGCTCACTCAATGGTGATCGTGTCCGCTGGAGTGAACATCTAAAAATTGCTGCATGGTGCTGCAGGGCATCCACTGCTGACCGCCTGGACCATGGGGATGAGCACCCCGGCAACCCAGCTGCTCAGCGCGAGCCTCGGCTTCTTGCTGGGTTGAAAACATCACTGGGGCTTCTGCGCGATGGCTCGAGCCACCCAGCTGAATGGGGCCCATGCCAACCATGCCGCCCCAGATCAACCCCATGGTGGTAAACCCAGCGGTGATCACACCCATGCTCACCACACCCAACGAGACAACCCCCATCGGAACCACTCCGATCGCAACGATCCCCATGGGGACCACTCCCACCGAAACGATTCCCAATGGAGCGATGCCGGTGGCCACCAGCTTGGGTTGATGAGAACTGCAATCCATCGGTGCAGCCTAAGTAGGTTTTGAGCATTCACAGGCGAACTTTTGATGGCTGAGCGTGTTGCGGATTACCCTCGGCCGCCGGCGTTGGTGAGTTCGGACGCCACGATCGAGATCGCAGCATTAGGAGTGGTGATCTGCAGCACCAGTCGCAGCCTGCGGGTGCTGGAAACCTTTCATCCCCCGACCTACTACCTGCCTCCCGACAGCATGCGCACCGACCTCTTGGTTCCGGGTCGAGGCCGCAGCTTTTGCGAATGGAAAGGAATCGCGACGTATTGGGATCTGTTGGTTGGTGATGAGCTTCTGCAGGGGGCGATCTGGAGTTATGAGGCGCCCACCGATCGTTTTGCAGAACTGGCTGGCTGGTTTGCCCTGTATCCAGCACGCATGGATCGCTGCCAAGTGAACGGTGAAGATGTTCAACCGCAACAGGGTGGCTTTTATGGCGGCTGGATCACATCGGATCTAATCGGCCCATTTAAGGGGGATCCAGCCCATCCCGAGTTGATCTGAACCACACAGCGATTAGTTCAAATCCAAGCTGAGCTGGCCGCTCTGCATCGGGGGCTTTCGCCGGCGCCGGCGCCGAGAACCGTGGCGTCGTTGAATCGCATCGGCTTCGCAGCGGTAGCCCGGACCTTTGCGCAAACCCCAAACTTGGTCTCGGGCTTGTCGTGCGGCAACCTCGTAATCAACAACCGGTTGGGGGTAGTTCTCAGGAGGCTGAGCCAACAACCAAGGGGTGTGAATTCCGGAGACCGGAACCTCCTGCAACTCTGGTAGCCACTGACGGATGAATGTTCCCTCAGGGTCATGATCAAGGCCTTGCTTGATCGGGTTGTAGATCCGAACGGTGTTGATGCCTGAAGTGCCCGACTGCATCTGGCACTGATTCCAATGAATGCCAGGTTCGTAATCCACGAACAACCGCGCCAAGGCTTCACCGCTCTGACGCCATGGCAACCAGAGCTGATAGCTCGCCACCGACATCAACATCGCCCGCATACGGAAGTTGATCCAGCCGTGATGCCGCAAGGCACGCATGCAGGCATCGACAAAGGGCCAGCCAGTGCGCCCCTCAATCCAAAGCGCCAGACGCTCAGGATCATTGGCGCGCAAACCGTCGTAGGCGCGATGCGCATTTTGATACTCCAGCGAAGGCTGGCACTCCAGTTTTTGGATGAAATGACAATGCCAATGGAGACGTTCGATGAAGGCTTTAGGCCCCTGCCTTAACCGCGCGGTTTGCACGATTTCGCGCATGGACAACGTGCCAAAGGTCAGATGGGTCGAGAGACGGGAGCAGGATCCAAAAGCGGTGAGCGG
>WTGE01000433.1 GCA_011525445.1 Synechococcus sp. CO36386bin_37 | reverse complement strand
TGGTGGTCTCCAAACTCGACCGCTTGGGACGGTCCCAGGTGGAGGTGATCAACCGCCTTGCTGACCTGCAGGAGGAGGGGATCTATATCAGGCCCCTCGATGGACTGATCAAAACTAAAGGACTGGGACGACTTGCCCCATAGGTCATTGGTCTGCTGACGGGACTTGCTGAGGTGGAGAGGTCCTTTCTGCAAAAGTTTGATTCTTTAACGCATCAACTCAGACGATCCAGGACGGGAGCACTGAATTATCTGATCACGTACTATGAATAGTTCCAGGACAGCCATAGTGAGGTGGTTAGATGAATATCACTATTTGGTTGGCGAAGGTTGAATATGAGATGCTGAAGGAACTTCAGAAGAAGGATGATAAGTGTAAGAAGAGATTGGAGGAAAAAGTTGGGATAGAATTGAAGTCAGGCTCCCCATGCTTCATTGGGTAATGACAAGGTTGATTTTGCATATTGGCAAGGAGAAGACCGGGACAACCCATATTCAGGAAATGATCGCTGCTAACAGGTCTTTGTTGAGCAGTATTGGTCTTGTTGATATGGGGAAGGAATTTGGCAGTGGTGACCATTGTTGGATAACTGTTTTGGGGTACGAGGAGGAGCAAAATGACGATGTTACTCGCAATTTACAAATAAGCAAAAATAGCAACTTCCTCCGAAAGTTGAAGATACAGTATCGGCAAAAAGATTTACTTAATTTTTCTAAAAATCATAGTGGTAAGACTCTGATTTCGTCTTCGGAGCACATGAGTAGTCGCTTGACTTCTATTAATCAACTTGAGCGACTGCGTGACGCTCTGAAACCTGCTTTTGATGAAGTTATTGTGCTGGTTTACCTGAGGGATCCGCTTGAATCGGCGATTTCGCTGTGGTCAACTGCCCTGAAATCTGGTTCCAGATTGAAAGATCTTCCGAAACCTGATAATCATTACTGGCATAATTGCTGCAACCACAGGAAGACGCTGCAGGTTTGGGCGGAAGTATTTGGTTTTGATAATGTTCATCCAAGAGTTTATGAGTTTGCATCCAGTCATTCTCAAGGGTTGTTCGGAGATTTCATGGACGCATGTAATGTTCGATTCTCTTTTTGGAAAACGTCCGTTAAAGAAATTGATAAAAGGTCAAACAAAAAGTTGACGCTGCCTGCGATGCGAGTGCTCGGGAGAATCAACGAAAAGTTTTTAGATCTTAATTCGGATTCGCAATTTAGGAATCTCAGGTCGCGTGTTGTTTCTATGCTTGAAGAGGACTGCAGTGATTTCCAGGACTTCTTGCCCTCCTCGGCGATTGCTGATGAATATAGGTCTGCGTTCCTTGAGTCTAATGAATGGATAAAGAGAACATATTTTGGCGATTGTAAATCTCTGCCTTGGGGTGTTTTGAAAGATTCCTCCAGCTGGTCGATTCGTGAATCTAGGGATATGGAGGATGAATTGCTTCCTAAGTATGTGGAATGGATATGCGCAAGATTGCCTGAGGGTGTTTAGTGACCTTCTTAACTTTCGTTGGATTGATTGGGTGGTTCTCAAAAATCTTGCCAGTTTGAAGTGATGCCTGCTTCATGGGTGGATGTATGGATCTCGCAACTAGTCGGTCACAGTCCTCACAGTCGCTCCTTTGAGTTGTCCACGACCAGTAGCGAGTGCATCAGTCTCTCTCTGCGTCATAGTAGAAGTAGTGCTTCTGGATGTAAGGGATGCTCGTATCACAGTTGTTGCATAGGGTCGTGATCGGAACTCTTTGTCCTTGTTCTCGGACAAGCGTGATGCAGTTGTGCCTGAAGGAATAGCAAGTCAGGGTTCATCTCTTCCGCCCAGGCCGTGAGTCCTGATTCAACCAACATTTCCTGAAGACCATCTCTCCAGATTCGATAACTAAGTGCTTTGCCAGTGCTTTGATTCCTGAATAGAAGGTCTTGTTCAAGCTTGGGTTGAGTCAGTTTCCTCAGTTTTTCTAGATGTTGTGCGATGGTCGAAGGGTGCTATGTGCTATGCATGTTCGCCAGGCAATTATCGTTGAGATGGTCTTGCCCAAGGGGAAAAGGCCGTGTAATAATCTTGTTTAAACTCAATTAATTGCTATTAGTGCATTCTTTCTATGCGTAGATGTTCATGGCAGAGTGCATATATTCATTGCTTTGAAAGTGTTTGTAGGCTTTGCTCTCGTCGAAATCAAGTGCCCTGCCCCTAGCCACGGCAAAAAAGGGGCGAAACAATTCTTCATTCCAAAGAAGAGATCGATATCCAGTTGCTTAACAGCATGTAAGATTAAGATCGAATTAAGCTCAAGCGACAAGAGAGATGTTCAAAA
>WTGE01000370.1 GCA_011525445.1 Synechococcus sp. CO36386bin_37 | reverse complement strand
GCGTAGGCAGGCTCTTTAAGCCCCCAACAAATCGCTACTCCCCAAGGTGCCGTCATCAGAGCTCTATAGCCTGAGATTGCTGCTGCCAAAGACGCTGATACATACCTGGCGACGCGAGCAACTGATGATGGGTGCCGCGCTGAATAATGCGGCCCCGATCTAACACCAAGATCTGATCAGCATTCACGATGGTGCTAAGCCGGTGAGCAATGACCAGCACGGTGCAGAAACCCTCGACCTGCTGAATAGCCTCCTGGACGAGACGCTCGCTTTCGCTATCGAGGGCACTGGTCGCTTCATCAAGAATCAGCAGCTCAGGCTGACGCAAAAATGCCCGGGCCAAGGAGAGCCGCTGTCGCTGTCCTCCGGAAAGGCGATAACCCCGCTCACCTACCAGGGTGTTGTAACCACTGGGAAGTGACTCAATAAATCCAGCGGCCTGGGCCTTTGCAGCTGCTAACTCCAGCTGATGTTGGGAGACCTTCTGAAGCCCAAAACTGAGGTTCTCCGCAATTGAGGCATTGAACAAGAAAATGTCTTGGCTCACCACACCCAGACGTTGCTGCCAACTGGGAAGATCCAAATCTCTCAATAGCTGATCGTCAATAAAGATCTGCCCTTCAGAAGGCTCATAAAGCCCCACCAACAAATCAGCGATGGAGCTCTTACCAGCACCGCTGGGGCCGACCAGCGCAACAGTTTGGCCACGAGGCAAAGTGAAGCTGAGCTGACTAAGAGCTGCCGGTTGATCATTGCCATAACTCAGCGCAACAGCCTCAAAACAGATCTGCTGTCTCAACCCCTCGAATCGAACACCTCCATCGCGGCGAAACTGCTTGTTTGAGCGTTCAAGGATCTGATCAGTTAGAGCCAGGCGACCAGAATTGTCTGCCAAGCCATTCCAACTGTTAGCAATACCACTAAGCCGGACATTAAGTCGCTGAAGCGCCAAAACGAAAGTGACCAAACTAGGCAGCACCTGGCTAGCAGGCAAACCAAGCAGCCCCAAGCTCAAACTAACAATCGCTGCCACTGCCAGGATTGGCAGAAACGAGGCAACGGGTTCAAGCATTGCGAGGCGCCTGGCTTGGGCGCGGAAGGCAACTTCCATCTCCCTCATCAAACCTTGTAGGCGGTATTCGGCATATGCCAACTGGCCACTACTGTGAAGCAATCGAGGCGCTTGATAGTCCTCCACCAATCGAGCATTAATCTCTTGATCGATAGAGACTTGTCGCCGAGCTCCGGCGCGCAATAGGGGCTCGAGCGTTTTCTGCAAAACAGTAATTGCAGCAGCCAAGACCACAGCAGCGATAAGCAACCATGGCGAAATACGCAGGAGAACAAACAAGTACACCAGCGCCATCAATAGGCTGACCGCCAAATCACTGAGAGTTTCAATTTGTATCTTGACTGCTTCAATGCCATTCACCGCAAAATTAGTAAGCTCACCAACCTTGTAATTACTGGCACATGGAAAACTGAAGCTCAGCACTTGGTGATGAATCAGGCCAGTGATGTTGGCGCGGCAGCGGGCTGCGAAGTAGCCAACACAGACCTTATTGCCATAACGCATTAATGACTGCAGCCCCTGGGCAAGCACGGCAACAGCCATCAAAATCAAAGCCAATGTTGAGGACGAAAAATTCTCCAACCACGCTGCCAACCAAGGCCAGGGCATAGCACTTGCGCTAGGAGCACCTGTAAGCACGTCCACCACCAAAAAAATGATGGCTAGTGACAGGCCTTCACTAAAAGCAGCCAACACAGCTGTTAGAGCACTAGCCATGAGGAGGCGCCACTGGCTGCGTGCCGTACGGCTAATCAGCTGTGTGGCTGGGGTACTTGCCAACAAACGTCGAAGCTGGCTCCGCAAAACCTTTGAAAATTCAACAGCCATAGAACTGGCGGTACCAATCTGCGAAAGCGGCCACTCCCTGAGCCATTGAAGTCTCCGGACGGAAGCCAACCCAGGCCTCTAAAGAAGAGGTATCAGCCGAAGTGGCTTCCACATCGCCAGGCTGCATTGACTCAAACTGCTGGATCGCTGTATGACCAAGGGCGATTTCCAACATGGCAGGGGCATAGTAGTCATTAAGATTGTCAATGCCGACGACAGTTACGCCATCAGCCAACAGCTTTTCTGCAACAGCAGATCCAATAAACCCAGCAGCACCAACGACTAAGACAGGTCGATTCAAGCAATAACTCCAGTTAAACGCGCACGGAAGTCAGCAATTGTTCTCTCCAAGCCATCTGCCAAGGCAATTGTTGGCTGCCAACCCAACTCCCGCTCCGCCAAAGCAATCACGGGCTGACGC
>WTGE01000439.1 GCA_011525445.1 Synechococcus sp. CO36386bin_37 | reverse complement strand
CCTCGAGCATCTGCTTGGCAGGAATATCAAGATGATTGGTCGGCTCATCAAGCACCAGCAGGTTGGATGGCGTCAGCAACATCAGAGTCAGTGCAAGCCTTGCCTTTTCGCCGCCGCTGAGCTTGCCCACCTCTTTGAACACGGTGTCGTTGCTGAAGCAGAAGTTGCCGAGTAGCGAGCGCACCTGTGTTTGTGTCCAGTCCGGGACGGCTTCAAACATCGTGTCGATCACGGTTTTGCCCAGATCCAGTGCCTCCGCTTGGTTCTGTTCGAAGTAACCAGCTATCACGTTGTGCTCACCCAGACGGGCGCTGCCCTCATCCGGTGTCTCCGCTCCCATCACCAGGCGCAGCAACGTTGATTTGCCAGCACCATTGGGACCGACGAAGGCAATGCGGTCACCGCGTTCCACCTCCAGCTCCGCCCCCAGGAACAGGATCTGGTCGCCATAGCTGTGGGTGAGATTTTCGACCAGCGCCACTTGGGCGCCGGAACGGGGCGCAGGGGGGAAGCGAAAGCTCGGTCCGGAGATGGCTTCGATCGGGGCGTCAACCCGCTCCACCTTGTCCAGTTGTTTTTCCCGGCTCTTGGCCTGCGTGCTGCGGGTGGCACTGGCACGGAACCGATCGATGTAGGCCTGTTGCGCAGCGATCTCTTTCTGCTGGCGTTCAAACGCCGCCTGCGTGGCCTCCTGTTCCAGCTGCTTCTGTTCGAGATGCGCGGTGTAATTACCCAGATAGGAGCGTGAAATCCCCCGTTCGGTGGACACGATCTGATTGCAGACCCGATCGAGGAAGGTGCGGTCGTGACTGATGACCACCAGAGCCGCGCTCTGTTTCATCAGATAGCCCTCCAGCCACTGAATGGTCTCCACATCCAGGTGGTTGGTGGGTTCATCCAGCAGGAGCAGATCGGGGTCCTGCAGCAGGATCTTGCCCAGGGCGATCCGCATCTGCCATCCACCGGAGTAATCCTTCACCTGCCGTTCAGCTCCCTCCGCTGTGAAGCCAATGGTGGGGAGCAATTTGTCGATGCGAGCATCGAGTTCGTAGCCATGCAGGGCTTCAAAACGGGTCTGCAGGCCTCCCAGCTCATGAATGAGTTGGTTGAGGTGGTCAGGATCGTCGGCCGCCTGTTCTGATCCCATGGCGTCTTCCACTTGCTTCTGACGATTCAGCACAGTGGCGGCCTCCCCGAAAGCCTGAAACAGCTCTTGGCGCACGGTCCGCTCGAGGTCGACGTCGAATTCCTGTTGCAGATAGGCAATGCGCGGTTCGCCTTGGCGGACCACCTGCCCACTGCTGGGCTCCTCATGGCCTGCGATCAGGCGCAGCTGTGTTGATTTTCCGGCTCCGTTCACGCCAACGAGGCCGATCCGGTCCCCCGGTTTGACCTCCCAGGTCACATCCCGGAGCACCTCGCCGGTGGGATAGATCTTGCTGACGTGCTCGAGTCGCAGCAACGGTCAAGGGCGTTGAACCTCCATCATCCCTGCCGGCAAACTGGAGCCCAACCCGTCGATGCGAATGTCGTGCTGAAACTTGAGCAGCTAGCAGCTCTTGTTGTGGCGGCTGGCTTGGCAATCGTCAGCTACCTGCTGTTTTTCAGTTGGGCCGGCGGAGGAGGGATTGAACGTCGACAGCGCTCCCGGGATCAGGTCAGCCTGATGCGCCCCGACTTGAATCAGAGGCCCCCGCGCGCTTTGATCAGCCAACGCTTACTGTCCTCGTCGTCGAGGCTGGCCAGGTGTGTGCGCACCTGATCGGGGGTGACGGGGAGGCCGAGTTCATCGCCAAGGGTGCAAATGGACGCCATCGCTCCATTGGGATCTTGCAGTGCCTGACGGAACAGGGCCTGGGTGGTCTCGGGACTGCTGCTGATTCGTGCGTAGAGCGCAGCGGCGTTGTCTGGCATCAGAGCGCGGACGGCTCTCCGAACGCTATTCCTCGCATCGCTTTTTTTCAGGCGGCCTGCTCGAGGCCCTCATCGCGTTGCCCCAGTGCGGAGGCGTCTTCCATGCTGCGGGCGTCCATGCAAAGCACTTTGCGCAGTTGGGCGTAATTCGCGGCCTGTGCATTGCGACCTTCCTGCGCTGCGCCGTACTCAGCGCGTTGCAACACGTGGTGCAGATGGGTGAGCAGGTAGGTGCTGATCACGGCAGACACAAGAACATCACTGTTCTCCTGGCTTCGGCGTGGCTTGCGTGAGCGCCGACGGGTTTGTGAGGTGGATTGAGGCATGGGGTTCTCCGAGGAGGACCAGTGCGTTCACCATAGTCATGGATACTATCCTTGACCATCTCTGTACACTTTTTAGTAGCAGA
>WTGE01000431.1 GCA_011525445.1 Synechococcus sp. CO36386bin_37 | reverse complement strand
CTTCCAGGGCTACCACCCCTTGGACAGCTCTATGGCATCTGGGGCTATGAACTCATCCGCTGGATCGAGCCCAGTGTTCCTGTCCATAGGGCTGGTCCAGACGCTCCTCCCGACGGCGTCTGGATGCTGATGGACAGCATCTTGATTATTGACCAAGTCAAACGTCTGATCACTGCTGTCGCATATGGAGATTTAAGTCCCACAAGGGCTGCCTCCACAAACCCAGATCAGGCCTGGTGCGCAGCGATGGATCGCATCCATCACCTCGAAGCACAAATGGGCGGGCCTCTGCCACAGGTGCGTCCACTCCGCTGGAAGCCGAGTGCCAAGTCAACACCCGAAACAGCCAGCAACCGGACCCAGGAGAATTATCAACAAGCCGTTGCCGCGGCACAAGGACATATCGCTGCTGGAGACGCATTCCAGCTTGTGATCAGCCAACGATTGGAAACTCGCGTTTCGCAGCCGCCATTAGAGATCTATCGAAGCTTGAGGATGGTGAACCCGTCCCCATACATGGCCTTCTTTGATTTTGGCGACTGGCACCTAATCGGCTCCAGCCCCGAGGTGATGGTCAAGGCAGAACCAGATCAAGGCGGCATCCGTGCCAGTCTCAGACCGATTGCAGGCACTCGCCCTCGAGGAAGCAACGAATTGGAAGATCGAAATTTTGAGGTCGATCTCCTCGCGGATCCCAAAGAACGCGCCGAGCATGTGATGTTGGTCGATCTTGGCCGCAATGACCTTGGCAGAGTTTGTGCGCCCGGAACGGTGGCGGTCAAGGAGCTGATGGTGATTGAGCGCTACTCCCACGTAATGCACATCGTCAGTCAAGTGGAGGGACGACTTGCGCAAGGATTTGACATCTGGGACCTGCTGATGGCCTCGTTTCCAGCGGGAACGGTGAGCGGGGCTCCAAAAATCAGAGCCATGCAACTCATTCACGAGCTTGAACCCGACGCTCGAGGGCCTTACTCCGGTGTGTATGGTTCCGTCGATCTTGCAGGTGCACTCAATACCGCCATCACCATCAGAACCATGGTTGTCCGTCCAGACCCTACAAGTGGTTGGAACATCCAGGTTCAAGCTGGTGCCGGAGTCGTTGCCGATTCAGACCCGAATTCCGAATACCGCGAGACCTTAAATAAAGCGCGGGCCATGCTGACTGCCCTCGCCTGCCTAGAGGACTCAGATTCATGACCCAAAATCTGTTGCTGAAGGGCTTTGAGGTGGAACTTTTCACCGGTCAAAGCACCGGTGAAAACGTAGGTGTAGCGGAGCTTGTCAAGCACGATCTTGCTGAGTTCTGTGTGGAACCCGACCACCGCAATCTGGAATACATCACAGAACCTGAATACGACTACGCAACCCTCAAGCAAGCCCTGTTAGCCCCGCGCAGGCGCTTACGGACATGGCTTGCCAGACGCAATCTCACCCTGCTACCGGGAAGCACCCTCACCCTAGGAGATGCCGGTCGGTTTGAACGCTCCAACCCAGACGATCCTTATCACGACCTCATTGAAGCCACCTACGGCACCACTGTTGTAACAGCGAGTGTTCACATCAATCTCGGAATCAGTGAGCCTTCTCTGCTATTTCCCGCGCTTCGGCTGGTGCGTTGCGAAGCCGCAATGCTTCTGGCTCTCAGTGCTTCTTCACCATTTCTTGGAGGGCAGATCTCAGGCGCCCACTCCAAACGTTGGATTCAATTTCCACTCACCCCAAAAAAAGTTCCACTATTTCGCGATCTGGATCATTTTGTGACCTGGACAGATCTCCAGTTGATGGAAGGGCGCATGCATAACGTTCGCCATCTTTGGACATCGGTCCGACCCAATGGTCCACAACGCCCCTTCGATCTCAATCGACTCGAGCTACGCATCTGCGATTTAGTGACCAATCCTGATCTCCTTTTGGCCATCACCGCTTTGATGGAGCTCCGTGTTCAGATGTTGCTTCAACAGCCCGATCAACTCGACCCCTTCCAAGCAAGTGATCTCAATCCTGATCAGCTGATGCGGCTCAGCGATGCCAATGACGCTGCTGCTGCAAGGAAGAGTCTCGATGCTCAATTGCAGGATTGGCGCAACGGCAATCCTCGCCTCTGTCGTGACTGGCTGAGAGACCTGATCAACTCAGTCATGCCTTTGGCCCACGATCTGCAACTGGCAGGGCGCCTCCAACCTCTCGAATGCGTTCTCAGTGAAGGCAACCAAGCGATGCGTTGGCTCAAGGGGATCGAGAACGGCCAAAGCCTTGAAGAGGTTTTCCGCGCCGGAATTCTCGAAATGGAACAGGAAGAACAGATCATCGACCGTTCTTTGGC
>WTGE01000291.1 GCA_011525445.1 Synechococcus sp. CO36386bin_37 | reverse complement strand
CTCATTCATTGTGAAGGACATTTCTTTTGTTTGGTTGTCGCCAATAGAGAGATTGCTGAGCTCTGTGACACGATTGGATTCGAGCAGCGCTGCTTCTGCATAACCCACTTCTCCTGGTGCAATCAGGGAGCCATCAGCGGCTAAGACACGACCTTGGGTGTCAACAGTGCGGTAGAAACCAGTGATCGAATCAAAGGCAGCTTCTCGTGCGGTGTAGAGGGTGCCTGAGATGGTTTGCCCATTGGCAAATGGGCTGAAATCCAGGATCGGTGCGATGTGCTGGTGCTGAGCAATGAGGGCTCCTAAATCTGGTTCGACATCTTGCGCAGTGAGTGTGCAGCTGATGTTGTTGTCTCCTGAGATGGAGAGGCTTCCATCAGAGTTGATTGTGTGGTCTAGCCAAGAGAACCGAGAATCACTCAGGCTGGCAAGATCGCTGAGTCGCGTGTCCTCTGTGGAGAAGAAGCGAATGGATTGACCGTTCACTAATTGAAGTGAACGGCTAAATTCAAAGGCTTTGTTGAGGATTACGTCGTAAGCTTCCAGGCTGGAGAATAGATTTACAGCTCGGTTTTTTAGTTCCTCCAGGTTAGAAAGAATTGCATCCGCTTTTATCGCCTCGTCGGCAGAGAGGATAATGTATCCGATCGAATGCGAAGCTTTACCATTGGATGTGAGATCGGCTGTGAAATTCACTGCAGCAGCTGTCGTGCTGTCAGTTACGTCGGCAAATCTGATTAGATTGCTATTGGATTCGACCATGACTGGATTAAGGTCGATTGTGGCAGCAACACTGCGCAGATCAAGTAAGCCATTTTTGTTTTTATCTCTATCACCCTTTTGACCATCTTTGGTGATCACGGAGAGGAAATCACCGATGCCATCTTTATTGGTGTCGTAAAGACGTGCGCCAATTTGATTAATGGGGTCGTAATTAAAGGATGTACAATTGCTTTGATCTTCAATGTTGTAGTAAAGAAATTTCTTGTTTGGACTGCGCTTTCCATTGTTTCCAGTCAGGGTTATGTTGGGAGCTATTGCGGAGAGATTGAAGTTGAGGCAAGCTTCTGATTGTTTTTTGGTTTCATCGATTGTGAAATCAAGCGACAACACTTTGCTTGTTAGTGATACTCCTTTGTTTTCAAAGGCATTGCGTGTGGATTGCAGAAGAGAATTAGATGTCAGAAGTAATGAAGCTGTTGTTTTCGAATTTTTCGGCTTTGATGGGATGTAAATATTTAGCCTGTCAACAGTATTTGTAACTTTCTTTGTGTTTATATCTGCTGCATCATTTCCGGCTATATCTTGTGTGGCATTAGCATCATTCTCAGATGTCTGACCGGCATAAGCCACGGTGACGATCTGGCCGGCTTTGATTACAGAAGCGAGAGCAAGTTCAATGCTGGAACCGACGCTGGTTACATCCGTGATGTCATTTGTGCTGCCGTTGGTGGTGACAGAAAAGTCTGAAGCAGCTGCAGTTGTTGAGGAGATTGCCTCGTCGTAGGTCAGAACAACCTTGGTGCCGTCGGTTGTGGTGGCCGCTGATAAGAGGGTCGGTGCAGTCGTGTCGATTACAAGAGCACTATTGCCGGCAAGGGAATCATTGCCATCAAGGGCGGGGAGGGTGAGGGTGGCGTTATTTCCTTCGTCGTCTTGAATGGTACTGCCGTTGAGTGCCAGAGCGGTAGTTGTCTTGTAGTTGAGGTCGGAGGAAGAATCGCCATCCTGAACCCTGTAGGAGAAGGTGAGAGTGCTGGTACCAGATCCTGAGGAATAATTGGCAGTCTGGTTGGAGGAGCCAGTGTCGAGGGTGAGTTGGGGAGTGCCGTCAGAGGTATTAACTGTGACGTCTTTCGAGAACAAGATGTTGATATTGATGATCTCACCGGATGTGTAGGTCCCGTCTGTTGTGGAACTGTTGACGGATTGAACCTTTGGCAATTTGGTGTTTGGGAGACTGAACACCCGCGTGTGGCCAAATCGGTCGCCATTTGCACCATTCCTGGGAGCACCAACGGCGACGGATCTGCCATCGCCTGAGATGGATACGGCAGAGCCGCTGAAATCGCCAGAAGCTTCTCCATCGATGTCACTGCCAACTTGCATCCACTTGACGCCATCCCAGGCGAAGATGCGCGTGTGACCGGAATACTCGCCGCTGCCTTCATTGCCTCTGGCTCCGATGGCAACGACGCTGCCATCGCTTGAAATCGAGACGCTGTGTCCGCTCGTGTCACCAGTGGCTTCCCCATCGATATCCTCGCCAAGTTGGTTCCAGAGGGCGGAGGTTGGATCCCACTGGTAGATGCGCGTATGGCCGGAATAGTCA
>WTGE01000111.1 GCA_011525445.1 Synechococcus sp. CO36386bin_37 | reverse complement strand
ACCCTCTGCTTTCTCCCAGGCTTTCTGCGCGGACTCGCTTTTGCCGCAGGTTGTGCTGTGGTGGGCCTTTCCAAGCTGCGCTCGCCTCAGTTCACCGGCCTGCCGCTCGAGCAGCGTCTGCAGGCCGGGGGCCATCCCGGTGGCTGCTGCGGCCTGCGCGTGGTGAATCTGGCTACAGGCGAAATCGTGCACAGCCTGGATCTGCCCGAGCCGATCGATGAACTGTTTGATGTGGCGGTGCTGCCTGGTGTGCGCCAGCCCCGGGCCCTCGGTCTCCAGGGCGAGGAGATCGATTGTCTGGTCAAAATTCCCGATCAGCCCGAGCTGCTGCACGTGCGGCCCATCGCTCCCAGCGGCAATCCTCACAAGGGCCCGGTCCTGCGGCCCTTCGGGTTGCCGGAACCCTCCAATGCTGAAACCGACGCCCGCCACGAAACAACTGCAGCACCCTCCACACCTGAAGCCTCCGACACTCCGATCCGCTACCAGCGGGTGTTCCACCTCACCCCGGCGAACCTCGCTCCTTACGCCGCGCTCACCTTCCCGACCCTCGCTCCAGGCAGCACGGCTCTGAACCGCATCAAGGGTGAACTGCTGGGCCTTTCGGCCATGGCGGCTGGGAAAATGGTTGGTCTCGCGGTCGCAGAACGCCAAGCTGATGGCACAGCCCAGCTGCTCTCGCTCAAGGTGGATCCCAGCTGGCGTCGACGGGGTATCGGCACTGGCCTTTTGCAGCGGCTGATGGTGTTTCTGGCCAAGGAGGGCATTGCCTCCCTCAGTCTTCGCTACAAGGCCAGCCCCGAGCTCAGCACTTGCTTTGAGCCCATCCTTGCGCGCCTCGGCTGGAGTCCACCCCGCACCGATTTCGTACTGCTCGAGGGCCGCAGTCACCAGCTCGCCGCTATTGATTGGGCCGACCGTTATCCCATTGCTGAGCCTTACAGCCTGCTTCCCTGGCATCAACTCTGTGAAAGCCAGATCAGCCAGGCCGTCGCGCTTGGCGCTCCCGCTGAACTGCAGCCCCCCGTTGATCCACGCGGGCTTGAACCTGCGATCAGCTTGGCCCTGCTGCACCACAACAATCCAGTTGGCTGGGTACTGGCTCATCGCACTCAGCCCGAGAGTGTTCGTTACTCCAGCCTGTTTGTTGCTCCTGGCCACCGCGGTCGCGCTCGTGGTCTGTCTCTTCTTGTCGCGAGTTTCAGTCGCCAGCAGACTAGTGAAATTGAAAACGCACGCACCGCCCTTGATCACCGCCATACAGCGATGTTGCGCCTGCTCAAACGCCATTTAGGCGCACACCTCAACAGCATCCGCTACTCACGCAGCAGCCAAGTTCTTCTGCTCAAACCGTATCAACCGGCACAAAAGTCAGTCCCCACTTAGCAAAGCGCAATGTCCCAACTTCTGCTGATCTCTACCTCTCTATCGGCATCCGTCGGCGCCATCCTCAACGAGGCGCTGTTTCGGTTGGAGAGGCGCCTGGCTTCTTGGACTGTTGACTCTGATGCCTTCAATGCCCATCTCCAGAACGCCTTTGGAGTCCAGCCGAGCACCAGTGCCGAGAGTGCTGATCTGAAGGCCACGATCGGCGGCTCTGGTTTGGAAATCAGCGTTCAGATCCTTGATGCAAGCACCATCGATGGTCTGAATTCTGCCTACACCAGTTCTGCACCGGATGGTGGCGAACGCATCTACGTCAATGCGTCCTGGCTGGAACTGGCCACAGCTGAGCAGATCGAGGCCGTGCTGCTGGAGGAACTCGGTCATGCCATCGATTGGCGCCTGAACGGCTCCAGCGACAGCGCCGGTGATGAAGGGGCAATTTTCTCGGCGATGTTGCGAGGTGAAAGACCAGAACCTGCCGCCTTCCGAGAAAACGACAAGCGCATCCTCCCGATTGATGGCGTCGCCGTTGCAGTGGAAGCATCCACTGATACCGCACCTCCGACAGGAAGTTTGGGTAGCTTCGCGACTGCTCCCGCTTACACCGAAGAAGGTGGTGAAAATCCATTTGGGATTCCAAATGTTGAATTCAATGCCAGACCAACCTTTGTCGATATCGACGACGATGGTGATGTGGATCTGTTCATTGGTGATGCAAACGGCAACACCCTCTTCTTTCGCAATATTGCAACTCTAGGTGCCTCCAACCCCACTTTCACACAAGAAGGTGGAAACGCACCCTACGAGATACCGGATGTTGGAATGAGCGCCACTCCGGCCTTCGCCGACATCGATGGCGACGGTGATCTTGATCTTTTCATTGGCAATTACGACGGAGACACCCTCTTCTTCCGCAACACCGGTTCGGCGAGCACTCCCTCCTATACACAA
>WTGE01000314.1 GCA_011525445.1 Synechococcus sp. CO36386bin_37 | reverse complement strand
CCGCGAACAGCCAGAAGAACTTCCTGTGGAAAGATCACACCCTCTATAGCTGGAATTGTGAGCGGGTATCGCTCTTTCCAATCAGCAATCTGATCCAACCAAGTGGACGTATTCGACTCAGCGGACTGTTGGAGACTTTGATCGACCATTTGAGCTAGACCCAATCCCACGTCACCCAGAACGACCACGTCAGGGCGTCTGTTCTTGCCCACTTCTGCCGGATCAATTTCGAAATGGATCACCTTCGCCCTCGGGGCGAACGTATCCAGTTTGCCGGTCACCCGGTCATCAAAGCGGGCGCCGACAGCAATCAAAAGATCGCAATCAGTGACTGCAAAATTGGCATAGGCCGTTCCACGCATCCCAAGCATCCCAAGCGATAGGGGATGGTTCTCATCGAAGGCTCCCTTACCCATCAACGTTGTGGTAACTGGGATCTGGAACCGCTCAGCTAGAACTTTAAGGCTGTCGTGGGCACCAGAACTCACAGCACCTCCCCCCACGTAGAAAAGAGGGCGTGTTGAAGTACGGATTAGTTCTAGGGCATCAATAACAGACTGGCGTTCAGGTTTTGGGGGCTGCCTGAAACCCGGTGGGTGAATTGATCCCGGTTTGACGGGAACATAGTTGAATTGCTCTTGTCCAACATCTTTGGGAATGTCAATCAGGACCGGGCCCGGACGACCTGAAGATGCGATCAGGAAGGCCTGCGCCACCACTGATCCCAAATCCGCTGGATCACGCACGACCCAAGAGTGCTTCACGATGGGCAATGTGATGCCAAAGATATCGGTTTCCTGAAAAGCATCTGTGCCAATGGCGGGCCTGGGAACCTGTCCTGTGATCACCACCATTGGTACGGAATCCATCTGGGCCGTTGCAATACCCGTAACCAAATTGGTGGCACCGGGTCCGGACGTCCCAAAACAAACACCGACCCGGCCGGTCGCACGGGCATAGGCATCGGCAGCATGGGTTCCACCCTGCTCGTGACGGACAAGAATATGGTTAAGCCAGCCCTCAGCCTCAGCAACGTGCAAGGCGTCGTAAATGGGAAGGATTGCCCCGCCTGGATATCCGAAAATGGTGTCCACCCCATGAAGGCGGAGAGCATCCATCAAGGCTTGAGCACCGGTCATGCGCCGGCTGCCGTTTGGATCCAGCGTATTGGCTGCCGCGGGAACGGTTGTCAGCGTCACAGCAGCCTCATAAGAATCTGACCCTAAAGATTAAGTTGCCGTTTAGCCAAATGGCAGTGTTTAAAGCAAACCAACAGCATGGAGTGGACCACGACCACTAAGTAGTTCGAGGAGAAACGCGGAAAAACCCACCATCGCCAGGCGACCATTCCAAACTTCGGAACTGTTGTTCCAGCCCCATTCCCATTTTTCCTGGGGATAGAGCTTCACGGTTGTGGGCAACTCAGCGGCCTGATCGAGATTCACCTCAGGCCCCTCAAGACTGGCGACAACCAAGTCAGCCAATCCAGCAATGAACGGAGGGTACGTGTCCAAAGCCCGAACCCTTCTGAAATTCACAACACCGGACTCGGTGGCCAGCTCTCGGTATTCAATATCGATTTCCTCGAGTGTCTCGATGTGCTCGCTCACAAAACTGATCGGAACCACCACCAAGTCTTGGGTTTTGGCCCTTCCAAGCTCTTCAAGGGCTTCTTCGGTGTAAGGCTTCAGCCATTCCACCGGGCCCACACGGCTTTGATAAGCGAGTGTGTGAGGGTTGGAATGCCCAAGGATGGATTCCAACTCAGCCATGATCAGCGCAGTGCAAGCTTCAATTTCTTGCTGATAGGGGTCACCTGCCTCCTCGACGTAGCTCTTTGGTACGCCGTGTGCGCTGAAGAAAATATGGGCACGTTCAACGTCATCACTGGAACGAACCTGCTCGGAAATTAGTTCCGCCATGGAGCGCACGTACCCAGGATGGTCATACCAACTCCTGATGCAACGCAGAGGCAACGCTTCAAAGTGCTCATCCATCTCCCTGAGACGTTGCAGCTCACGGAAGCTCGAACCACTCGTGCTGATGGAAAAGTGAGGATAGAGAGGGAGAACAACAACCTCATCAATCCCATCAGCCTTGATGTCAGCCACAGCTGACTCAGTGAATGGATGCCAGTAGCGCATGGCAACGTAGCTGGTCGCGTCAACTCCACGCTGGCGCAACTGACTCTGAAGTTCTCGCGCCTGTTGCTCTGTGATACGACGCAGGGGAGAGCCCCCGCCAATCGAGCGGTATGCCTCCTGCGACTTATTGCTGCGCAATGTGCTGATTAACCAAGCAAGGGGTTTCTGGAGAATCGGATTAGGCAGCCGAATGATTTCCGGATCCGCAAACAGGTTGTACAGAAAGGGTCCAACATCCTGAATCCGCTCTGGACCACCCAGATTGAGCAGGAGAATGCCAACCCGAGCCATGGGAAGTCTCTGTGTCTTGAGGGGTTGAGCGTAACTCCCATCAACGTCATGGTGACGCTGTCTTCACAGGGTCATGAACTTCGACACCGCACTAGCGGCCGCCAATGCGGCATTGGCCGAAACCGGCATCGGGCTTCGTGTGGAGAAACGGGGGCAAAAACTCAATCTGCGAGGTCGGCTTCCATGCCGTCAGAATCGCCATGAGTGGAGACCCCAGAGGCTCAGTCTCGGACTCCAAGCCGACATGGATGGCCTGAGAGAAGCTGAGCGCATCGTGCAGCTTGTGGAGCTGCAACTTGAGCGAAAGCTATTTGAGTGGGACCAGTGGATACCCAAAAAAGAAAAACAAAAGAACCAGGACACCCAACGCGTCTCATCCACTCTCAACCATCAGATCGATCGAGATCTGGGCAGATTTCAAGAAGCATTCTTCGCGGATCCCCGTCGGCGGCGATCCCCAGCGGGTAGCCGGACAACATGGAGTGGAGCTTATTTGCCCTATCTCAGACGCTTAAAAGGTCTAGCCCTGGAGCACCATCTCGTTCTGGATTCCTCGTTGCTGCTCAAAACCTTGAAAAGCTATCCGGATGGCAGCAGAAGTCGACAGCAATGCTCGACAGCGTTGGGAGCATTGGCCCGTCATCACAATCTGCCCTTACCTGATGAATGGCGGGCTGAAGCGGGAGGATATGGCTTGCATCGCGCTCGCTTTCGGCAATTGCCGAGCGACCAACAGATTTTGGAAGCCATGCTGCGGATTCCCAATCCAAGGTGGCGGCTCGTATACGGGCTCATGGCAACCTATGGACTACGCAACCATGAAGTCTTTTTCACGGATCTTTCGTCCCTAATTAATGGAGGAGACAAGGTCATTCGCGTTCTCCCCACCACGAAAACGGGTGAACATCAGGTTTGGCCTTTTCATCCAGAGTGGGTGGAACGTTTCAATTTGAAGCGCTTAGCTTCCAAGGCGACCTCTCTTCCCGCTGTTTGCACTGATCTGCACCAGACCACTCTCCAGCAGGTTGGAAGGCGTGTTGCAGAGCAATTCAGGCGTTATGACCTTCCCTTGACCCCCTACGACCTGCGCCATGCCTGGGCCGTGCGCACCATCCACATCGGACTTCCCGACACCGTGGCCGCAAGGATGATGGGGCATTCCGTAGGGATTCACACGCGCACGTACCACCACTGGATCACCCGCAGAGATCAACAGCAGGCCGTGGATGCGGCATTGGCAAGATGTCAGGCCTGATGACAAGCCATTGCGCGATTACTGAAGCAACCAAGAACGGCGAAAAGTTGACCAGCAAATGGCCGTCACCACCATTGCCGAAGCCGAGATCAAGACAGCTCCTGCTATCGAGGACTTTTGACCTGAATGCATGACGCCAGAATGAAGTCTGTTGTTGAAGGTCACAGCCGCCTCCGCTTCCGATGACATCACCCCTTCGCCAACTGGCTTACCGCCATCGGTGGATTTACGACACCGTCACTGGGATTTCGGCCCTCAGCGTGGGAGGTGTTGCTCGACTTCGCAGTCTTGGGCTCAAAGCCCTCGATCATGTGGTGCCAAAAAGCGCCGAAGTTCTCGACCTCTGTTGCGGTTCAGGAGAAGCCGCAGCGCCTTGGATCGAAGCAGGATTTCGGGTCACAGGCCTTGATGTCTCCCCAAAGGTTCTAGACCTCGCCGCAACCCGTCACCCGCTTTTAACTTGCGTTGAAGGGTTGGCAGAGGCTCCCCCCTGCAAGCCATCCAGCTTTGATGCAATTCAAATCAGCCTGGCGCTGCATGAGTTTCCTCGCCAAGAGCGTTGCCAGGTGTTGTCGTCCTGTTTGCAGCTCTTGAAGCCGGGCGGCTGGCTCGTAGTGGTGGATCTCCACCCTGCTGGTCCTGTTTTAAAACTTCCCCAACAGCTGTTTTGCAAATTGTTTGAGACAGAGAGCGCGATCGAATTGCTCGAGGACAACATTCCAAAACAGCTGCATGAGGTCGGCTTCACCAGCGTGGAGCAATCACTTTTGGCTGGAAACGCGCTTCAACAAATCACGGCACGCTGCCCATTCGGAGGCAAGCTGGAGCCAGCTGAAGAGACGTTGTGAGCTCGGATCAAACCCCTGCAGGGATGGCGACGGCTCTGGACCATTCCGCGGAATCCCTGGGAATGGGTGGCAATCTGGCTCCAGAGAAAGACGCTGACTCTTACCGCAAACGGATGGCACGTCGTCAGGACGTGCAGCGTCAAAGGCTTGCGGAAAGAAGCGTCGAGAAAGGTTTAGTCCTCGTGTTCACCGGCCACGGCAAGGGAAAAACCACAGCTTCTCTTGGACTGGCTTTAAGGACATTGGGCCACGGCCATCGGGTCGCCGTTGTGCAGTTCATCAAAGGAGGCTGGGAGCCTGGTGAGGCCAAAGCACTGAAATCCTTCGGAGAAGCTCTGAGCTGGCATGCCCTAGGAGAGGGCTTCACCTGGGAAACTCAAGATCGAGATCGGGACCGTCAATTGGTGCAAGCGGCCTGGCAAACATCTCTCAATTACCTCCGCGACTCTGAACAAAAGCTCGTTGTGCTTGATGAAGTGAATGTGGCGCTGAAACTGGGTTATCTCGAATTGGATCAAGTTTTGGATGGACTCAAGGAACGGCCCGATCTCACCCACGTCGCACTCACTGGACGGGGAGCTCCCGATGGTCTGATTAAACGAGCCGATCTGGTCACCGATATGTCGCTCGTCAAGCACCCCTTCCGAGAACAGGGAGTCAAAGCACAGCAGGGGATTGAATTTTAAGTGTTTCAGCGAGAGAGAGCACCATCAATAAGCTGATGTCAGACAAAGTCTCGACTCAAGGAAGAATCCCTACAGCCCTGAAACGACCTTGCTACTGTCCTGAGGATAGGGATGTTGAATGGCCTACACGCGCGCCCTCCTGAAGCTCAGCGGTGAAGCACTGATGGGCAATCAAGGCTATGGAATTGACCCAGAAATAGTTCAGGCCATCGCTGAAGATGTAGCCAAAGTGGTAGCCAGCGGCACTCAGCTGGCGATTGTTGTGGGTGGTGGAAATATTTTTCGAGGTTTGAAGGGATCCGCAGCTGGTATGGATCGCGCCACTGCTGACTATGTCGGCATGCTTGCCACTGTGATGAATGCCATCACCCTTCAGGATGGTTTGGAGCGAGCTGGTATTCCGACCCGTGTTCAAACCGCAATCGAAATGCAGGAAGTGGCCGAGCCATACATCCGTCGGCGCGCGATTCGACATCTTGAGAAAGGGAGAGTCGTCGTCTTTGGCGCAGGATGTGGCAATCCATTTTTCACCACCGACACGACAGCAGCGTTGCGAGCTGCTGAAATCAGCGCTGATGTGGTCTTTAAAGCCACCAAGGTTGACGGCGTCTACGACAAAGATCCACATCAGTTTCCCGATGCTGTTCGCTACGACAACCTGACTTTTCAGCAGGTTCTCAGCGGTGAGCTTGGAGTAATGGACAGCACCGCAATCGCACTTTGCAAAGACAACAACATTCCCATCGTCGTTTTCAATTTGTTTGAACCTGGCAACATCGGCAGAGCCGTGGCCGGTGATCCCATCGGTTCTCGCATCAGCAACTAATCAACGTTATGCCAAATTCCGATCTCGAAGCCAACATGCGCAAATCGGTGGAAGCCACCCTGCGCAACTTCAATACCATCCGAACTGGTCGAGCCAATCCTTCCCTTTTAGATCGTATCAGCGTTGAATATTACGGGGCCGACACCCCATTGAAGTCCCTCGCAAGTCTCTCCACACCTGATTCACAAACAATTGCTATTCAACCCTTCGACATGGGATCCCTGGGTCTCATCGAGAAAGCGATAGCAACCAGCGATTTAGGATTCACTCCCAATAATGATGGCAAGCTCATCCGCATCAACGTTCCTCCACTAACCGAGGAACGCCGCAAAGAATTCTGCAAATTGGCTGCCAAATACTCTGAAGAGGGCAAAGTAGCTTTGCGCAGTGTGCGGCGTGACGCAATTGACAAAATCAAAAAACGCGAAAAAGAGGGAGATCTCTCAGAAGATCAAAGCAGGGATGAACAAGACAAGGTACAGAAAACCACAGACCGCTTTATCGCAGAACTAGAGAAACATCTTGCAGAGAAAGAGATTGAGATTCTCAAAGTTTAATCTTTGTAGTGCCAACAATGATTGAGGGGTAAAGAGCTGCACTTTATCCCTATCTCATGACAAGAAGGAGTCCAAAAAAGATCGTTGATCGCTGACCCAATCAAAATAATTGGATATACGAAAGGCAGGTACCGCCTTAACAAAGACTCACCAGCCAATTTTTTTCTCAAACGAACTTCAACAAGAAACGAAGATACCAGCACAATTTTTAATGCATTGAGCAACCACATTAAAAATTTTTGATCATGACAGCAAAAGCTATTATCAAACTTTTTGCTCCCTTATTTTACAGTCGACCTCAACTGAATCCGCAAGACCAAAGACCTCGTATTGACCTTTAGCAATTTCTTCGATTGACAGATACCAACAAATCAGAAGCCTAAAGACCAGACATGAATGGAAATCGACTTGCCATCTGCTCCCAGAAACCCAACTTTCGAGTGAGCTCATTCATTGCATCAGTGCGAGCTAAATCAATCTGCTCCTCTGACAGAGCAAGGGCATCACAAAGACGATTGAATGCAGTTTGCTCTTGCGCGTTGACAGCAAATTGATACTCATCACGAGATGAAGCAATGATCATAAAAGCCATCGTCGCAGCAGTCAGCCGATGCTCATAGGGAATTTGCTCCGCAAGAAAATCAATATCTTCAGGACGGTTAAAAGCTTCGGACCAAGATGAAACTTTTGCCGTCTTGAGGTAACTGCGACTAATTTTTTCAAGGACAAAAAGTTCCTCACCAGCAATATAGCCATCAGCCTGTGCCATCAATTTTAAAATTTGAATTAACGCACCAATTGCATGACAATCCAAAACAAAACCCCTTACTTTCAATGATTCTAAACTTGGGCAATACCAGACACAACTCTCGAGAGCATCAATAGTAACTTTTCATTTGAAAAAACTCGAAAGAACTTACATGCCACTCAAGATCAATTCAATCCTGCCCAACCACCAAATAAGGGCCTATCACAGCGATACAACTTAAATGACCTTGTGCGTGCTTAATTTTATGAAAGCTTTTCACTACATGGTTCACTCCATTCAAACGCTGGGATACAAACTCAGACAAGCAAGACAAGGCCTTCAACAGACTGTCAAACAAAAGCCTATACCAAAGAAGTAACACATATTATATTTTTACAGCCAGTCCCACACGCAAATCCTCAATAAAAACTAATTTTTTAATTGATTCATGCCTGGTTTTCAACTGGGAGAATCGTCACTAGAGTCAATATTTAGAGTGAATCTGCAACATCAATGCTTTTTGCGGCTAAAGCTTTGATTGCAACTAGTTTCTAACCTAGCGAGGAAAGCAGGGACCGCTCGCACTCCTCATTATCAATTACCCATCTTGGGGATCTTGGTTTTGGTTGAATCCTCTGAAGACTGACGTGCTGAGAGAATGTGCAAAGACGTTGACTGTTTTTTTGCATGACTCCACAACCGAAACGCATCAAGCCCCATGCTGTTAGCCGCTTAACGTTTTGAGCATCACAGACGTTGCTGTTATTGGAGCGGGTGCAGCAGGGTCAAGCGCAGCCTTCCATTTAGCCCATCTAGGCCACCGCGTAACCATCCTGGAGCGCGACATCTCTGAGCGGATCAAGCCTTGTGGGGGAGGAATGGCGGCCTCGGTTCAGGATTGGTTTCCCTTTGATCTACAACCTGCTGTTGATGACGTCATCCAACAGGTTGATTTCAGCTGGTGTCTTACCGATCCAGTTATGGCTGCCCTGCCCGGCTCCGCTCCTTTTTGGATTGTGAGACGCGAGCGGCTCGATGCCCTGTTGCTCGAACAAGCCCTGTCGCATGGAGCAGAGCTGAAACGCCCCTTCGAAGCCATTGATATCCAACGGGACAACAACCTTTGGCGGGTGCAGAGCAAAACCGACGAAGTGATTGAAGCCAAAGCGATCGTGATAGCTGACGGATCCCTCTCCCCTTGGCCCAAACAGTTCGGAATCGGGCCTCGGGATCTGCATCTCGCTACGACGCTGTCCGTACGTCTCGAGGGACTGGGAACATTGAAACCTGGAACAGCCCGGTTTGAGTTTGGCCTCGTCCACCACGGGTTTGCCTGGGCTTTTCCTTTAGCAAACGGCATCAATGTGGGGGTAGGCACTTTCATTGGACGTCGTGTCAGTGACACAGAAACGGTTCTTGAACAGCTCCTGCCCGATTTGGGATTTTCGGCAACAGATGGATTTCGACAGAACGCCCAGCTCAGAGTCTGGAACGGTCACACGCCTCTGCACAGCAAGGGCATTCTCGCCGTGGGCGATGCCGCGTCGCTCTGCGATCCCTTTCTCGCAGAGGGACTTAGACCAGCCTTGATGAGCGGCTGTGAGGCTGCATCCAGTCTCGATGCTTGGCTTGGCGGGAGTCAGCCCGATCTCTCTAGTTACTCCAAGCGGATGCGCGATCGCTGGGGCGATTCGATGGCTTGGGGACGACGGATCGCCCAGGTGTTCTACCGCTTCCCAAAAGTGGGGTATCAACTGGGGATCAAGCGTCCAACAGCACCTCGCCGCATTGCCCAAATTCTTTCTGGCGAAATGGGTTACGGAGACATTGCGCAAAGAGTGATTCGCCGCTTGATACTGCAGCGAGGTTAAAGATCGAGTCCTAATTGAATGGCATCTTTGGATACCCCATCTCGACGACGACGACGTTGCCTCCCAGTGGTTGCCAACCCCGATCGCCTTGACCCGTGGCGCCTCTGAATATCATCAGCAATGGCTGAAAAACCCGAGCGTTTCCTGATATCCCATATTTTCTGCTTCGCTTCCCGAGCTGCAACCGCGGGCTCAACAATAGGAAAAGGATATGTTTCTCCAAGTTTGACTTTGGCCTGTCGTTGACCTGGCAACGACAGCTTCCATGGCTCGTGGACATAAACATCGGGAACCATCTGAAGCTCTGGAACCCATGCGCGAATGAACGCGCCATCCAGATCATGGTCTTGGCCCTGCTTGATGGGGTTGTAGACACGAACTGTATTGATAGCGGTACTCCCTGACTGCATCTGACACTGGCTCCAGTGAATCCCAGGTTCATAGTCCACAAATTGCCGAGCTAAGTGCAAACCGCTCTCTCTCCACGGGAGCCAGAGGTGATAACTGGCAAACGACATCAGCATGGCTCTCATCCTGAAGTTGATCCAACCGTGGGACTGCAAAGCCCGCATACACGCATCAACGAATGGAACCCCTGTGCGTCCTTCCGCCCACGCGGTCAGTCGCTCATCATTTGCCTGACGCACTCCCCGCATGAAAGGGTGAAAGTCTTCGAATTCAATGGCTGGCTGCGCCTCAAGCTTCTGAATGAAGTGGCAATGCCAATGCAGACGCGACTCAAAACTGCTGACACCTCGGCCTTTGTAGCCGCGGCTTGTTTGAATAACCTCCCGCATCGACAGACATCCCCATGTGAGATGAGCAGAGAGGCGCGAACAACCGGAAAAAGCCGTGTTGGGGCTTGAGATCGAGCTCGAATAGCGCATACACCGATGCTCGAGAAAATCATCTAATTCCCTCAATGCCATCGAGCGTCCACCGGGTTGACGGTTGGGGCATGAATCCAGTGCTAAGCCCGAATCAGGACGTACAGGAATTGCCCCGACATCAATGTCTGAGATAAATGGCAACTTCTGCGGCGGAGGGGTAAGAGACTCGGCCATCTGTGTTTCCCAGCGCTTGGCCCAGCGATTTCGGGAAGGCAGGCGGCGGATGACTCCGAACTGAGGGATCTCCTCCCAGTGGATGCCATGCTGACGGCACCACAGAGCAACCCTTTGATCGCGCTGATAAGTCCAATTATTACCCGTTTCCTCATGACTCCAAAGACCATCGATACCGAATTGACGATGAGCTCGCTGGAAGACCTCGAGGACATCGCCGCAACGGACAATCAAAGGTTGGCCTAGTTGGGCAAGAGCCTCCCTGAGGTCAAGGAGTGCATCTCGACAAAACAACCACTGGCGCTCGGACGCATCTCGCTGCTTCCAAAACTCGGGCTCCACGACATAAAGCGGAAGCACTGGTCCACGTGCGATCGCCTGAGCAAGAGGCCGATGATCCTCCACACGAAGATCCTTCTTGAACCAGACGAGCTGAACAGCCGTCATGCACAGAACTGAACACCCCCAATTTCTAGTGGATTCAGTTCCAATCTGCGCCGCAGCCGATGGATCAACATCAGGATGAAAAAATCAAGACGACTAACTTTCATGAGCCGGCAGAATGATCAGGAGAACAAAGTGATTGACTCGACGGAAATTAATTTCGAGAGTTTTAGCGACATTCAAAAATATTGCTTCAACACAATTATTTTGATCCTTCATCTTTAATGAATCTTTGCCTAAAAGGATGAGCAGCTCTGCTTCGTCCTTGATTGATCGCTGTTGAAAAGATGCTTCAGAAAGGCCAGAGTCAACACATCAAGCGTTGCGTAGCCGAGCTGAAACACGCGTGGGCATTAAACAAAACGCAGAAACAGCTGCAAGACCAAAAGGAAAAAGCATCCAGAACCTATGCAAAAGAAAGATATACTTTCTGCAAGCTTTAGCCTAAATAATCAGGAGATTGACAATTAAATCTCGAAACCAAAACCGACATTTTTAATACACTCACCAAATGTACTGACTTAAATCTTTCGTAGTTAAAGCAAATTAATCCGCTCAAGAAGCAACCTGATCGGTGTTGTTCATCCCTTCAACAGCGAATGGATCTCACTGGTGGCCGAACCCTGTAACCACTCTCCACAACCTGAGCTTCCATCTCAGAGTACTGAAACAACATGAGATGGAAGGCAAGCTGTTAAGGGTTAAACAGAAGTCAGGGACAACGCACCACCAAAACCCAAACGGACATCATCCGGCGTGAGGCGACCATCATGATCTTGATCCAAAGCATCGAAAACCGCATCACTTCCCAACCATTCATCACGGGTGATGCAGCCATCACCGTTGAAATCGTTCAACAAGAATATTTCCTGAACAGCATGGCCAAAGGCAGAACCTCCTTCGATCTCAGCAAGACGGTGTGCAAGCTGTTGTTCGAGGGTTTCAATCGCTTTGCTGAAGCCCTTGATCCCCTCACTGAGTTTGTCGGTTGCCATCCGATCCTTTGCCATCATGACTTTGAACAGCTCTTGGTCCACATGAAGTCGTTCCGAAACAGAAGCAGGATTCGCAGCATCAAGCTTTCGAACCAATTCACTATCGCTGCTACGCAGTTGATCTAGAAGTTTTGGCGAAATAGTCAGAAGGTCACAACCAGCAAGTTCTGTAATTTCATCGAGATTCCTGAAACTTGCCCCCATAATTTCAGTCTTGTATCCATAAGTCTTGAAATAATTGAATATACTGGTCACCGAGATCACCCCAGGATCTTCTGGACCTGGATAAGAATCACGACCAGTGTCTGCTTTGAACCAGTCAAGAATACGGCCAACAAAAGGTGATATCAAAGTGACATTTGCTTCAGCACAGGCCACAGCCTGAGAGAAACCGAACAACAATGTGAGATTGCAATGAATACCATCCTTTTCAAGGATTTCAGCGGCTTTGATGCCCTCCCAAGTCGACGCAATTTTTATCAGAACTCGGTCGTTGTTAATACCAGCATCGTTATACAAACGAATCAGCTTTCTCCCCTTCTCAACTGTAGCTTCCGTGTCGTAACTCAAACGTGCATCCACTTCAGTGGAAACGCGGCCCGGCACGATCTTCAAAATTTCTTTGCCAAAGATCACACTGATCTCATCAAGTGCTTCATGCACGACTTGCTCCACAGGAGCGCGTTCACCAAGGAGGCGGCGAGAACAGCGGAGAGCTTCATCGATAAGATTTTCATACGCTGGAATTTGAGCTGCAGCCAGAATGAGAGAGGGATTCGTGGTTGCATCACGAGGAGTGAAACGCCTGATTGCCTCGAGATCACCTGTGTCGGCAACCACCACTGTCATGGCGGAAAGCTGCTCAAGGAGAGTGGCCATGTCGCAATTAAGAATCTATGAATTCAACGTAGCGACGATTTCCAAACTGACAGCTCAAGGAGAAGTTGTGTTTGTTTGTACAGATTGAACTTGCGCGCTTGGGGGAATTTTTTCAATCACTAGCAATCCATCAATAATGGATTTCGCTACAGGTAAGGCCACAGTAGAGCCGTAAGCATGGGCACCTTGAGGTTCATCAACTACCACGAGCACAACGTAACGAGGGTCCTCAATCGGAAGCGTGGCCACGAAACTGCAAATCAGCGCGCCAGGGACATAGACGCCATTCACAGCCTTTTGGGCAGTGCCTGTTTTACCTCCAATGCGATATCCAGGGGTCCGAACTCCTTTACCACTGCCTTTCTCCACCACGG
>WTGE01000419.1 GCA_011525445.1 Synechococcus sp. CO36386bin_37 | reverse complement strand
GGATCAAGCAGCATCTCATCCAACAAATCAAAGCCTCATGCTCACAAGAAAATCCTACTCTCAAACAAATAGTTCGCAGACAGCAAAATGCATTGCAGCGCTTTAAACGCCTGCATCAAAATCAGTAAGAAATTCACAACACATTCATATCAACTTTTCCTACGGCAGGAAGCCCGGCAAGGAAAGATCAACCAGTGCAATCCTCGATACAAGCGATGAATCCATAAATAACAGTCAGTTCAATCTCTTTATTTTAAACCTAAAAACCCCTCGACTTATCACTAAGGCCTGAATTTTTTCACAGAAAAGTAACATCATCATTAGTGTTGTCCTCTGTCAATACTTGGGTTTCAAGTTGATCAAGCAAACGTTCGATCTGGTTTAATTCCTGATCGAGAGCGGCGAACGCATCAAAACTGCTCTGTTCCTTAAGCCCGTCATCAGAGGTATCAGCGCTGATCAACTGCAAGAGTCGCGCATTCAAGTCGGAATGATCTGGATAATGAATCATCTCCTGCCTCAAGACCGAGAACGCTCGCGACGTGTCTCCTGCAAGGATCAACTGATCCACGTGCTCCAAAATCACCACTGGCTTTAATTTCTGCCACTCGGATTCAATCACCTCATTGGTCTCTCCACTCCGCCGACGAGCCTCCTGCATCTCCAAAATCGCCAACTTGGATTGACCTAACTCCAAGAAGACCTGGCCGGCTTCAAACGGAGCCCATGGGAATTCAGGCAGTTGTTCGCTCGCCGTTTGCTGATGGGTTAATGCATCCTTCAATTGGCCTGTATGGCGCATCGCCTTCCCTAAAAAGTGATGCGCCCAACCAGACGTTGAATCTTGAGAAACAGCCAACTGCAAATAGGGGATGGATTCATTCCATCGCCCCAATTCCACCATCCCTTGCCCCATTAATAAATCGCTCCCTTGTGGCCAAAGCTGATAACGATTGCGCGCCCGCATCAATACATCCGTCAAGGCCTCCCAATCCCTCAGTACTCGCAAGACCTGCAATAGGCGTTCCAATACACCTGGAGTGAGTGGAATCTTATGCATCAATTCCTGAGCCAGAGGAAATGCCTCATTCCACTGTTGCGATGCGATAAGAGCATCAAGCTCTTGAATATTGTCGAAGCTTTGATTCGTCATAAATAAGAACTGGAACAGACAAACTCACTCGGGACGAAGCAGCTGGCGATATAACAATGATGCTCCACGGTAATCATCCTGATCTTCAAGTGCATTAGCCAAGCATTGCATCACCTTCCGATCTTGAGGGTGTTGCTCTTGAAGCGCCTTGAGTAAATCCATTGCAGGCGTTCGAGCAGAGTCTCCTGGAGCGAATAAAGCCAAACCATCCTTCGCCCACTTAAGCCAACGGTCTTTCGAAACACTTTGAGGTGCTATCTGAAACAACTCCAGGCGAAGCTTCAGAGCTTCATGCCGCTGATCGGACCGCGCTTCAGCAACAGAAAGATTCCTCAAAAGGGCAGGGACTATCGTTGGATTGAGCTTGTCAATACCAGCCTCATAAACTCCTCTCAAAAGCGTGAGAGCTCCATCAATGTCTCCATCAGCCAAACGCGCAGCTCCCGTATTGATTTTGAAATCAGTGGAGTCTGGCTCGGCTGCCAGTGCCGCTTCAAAACTCCTTAAGCCATCCTCTGTTTTGCCAAGCAACATCTGAGCCTTCGCAAGGAGAGCTAAGCCCGAGGCAGGGATGGGCTGGTCGCTGCCTTCGGCAATCGCCCTCAGCCCTGCCATCACCTGGAGAGCACTGGCTTGATTCAGCTCCGAAGCAAGTTCCTGAATTTGATCCTCAACCCTGGGCCTGTCGTCTTTAGTCTCAACATTCTGGATGGCTTCGGCGCTTTTCAGCAAACAGTTCAACTCTTCCAAAGGAAGATCTTCTTGCACTGAATTTGAAGATTCATATCCAAGCTGGGCTTGCAAATTCTCCCGCTCGGCGAGGAGCAAGGCAATCGCTTGACGATAAAAAGGAACTGCCATTTCCATGGCACCCTGCACATTCAAATACTCCGCCATGTTGTTGTAACGATCGGCGGCGGAACTTTCCATGTCAATGGATGATGGGGTCGCAGGTTCCGAAACAGTAGGTTGAGGTGTCGCGGATGCACCATGGCTGCTTCTGTTTGGCTGTTGTTGTGTTCGACGGTTCTTAATTCCAGGAGAGGAGTTTGACACTCGTTTATCAGCAGCACGCCGTCGTGAGCGAGGCATAACAAAAGCTTTTAAGACCTAATTATTTCAGATCAGGGGCATGGTTAACCATCAAGTACCAGAGATCAGTGTCGTGATGCCAATGCATGATGCATCCCCTTGGCTTCCTGCGCTGGTTGCGGCACTCGTCAAAGAATGGTCATCCAATTTTGAACTGATCGCGATCGACGATGGCAGTTCAGATGGGTCAGGACAACTGCTTGAGCGGCTGTGTGAGCATTGGCCACAACAGCGTTGGCACTTGCTCCATGGAGGAGGGAGAGGAGTCTCGGCTTCCCGCAACCTTGGCATTCAGGCGAGCCGTGCACCTCTGGTCGCTTTCCTCGATGCCGATGATCGTCCTCTGCCTGGCAGGCTTTCGCTCCCAATCCAAGTACTAAACAAGTATCCGCATCTCAGCCATGTTCATGGCGGCTGGTGGCGCTGTGATGCAAAAGGCGAAAAACACCATGCTGTGCATCCCTGGAGAGAGGGGGCCGGTTTCAGCTGGCGGCAGTGCCTCGAACACAAAGCTGTATTGCCAAGTGCATGGACCGTGCGCCGTCAAACACTGTTAGCCGTCGGAGGTTTTGATGAGGGCCTGCGACATTCAGAAGATGTGGACCTTCTGGTGCGACTGGCCGCCGCGGGATTTAAAGGCTGTTGGATTCCGCAAGAACTCGTGCGCTACCGCATTCATAGCGGTAACGCCAGTGCCAAACTGAAACCCCAATTGCTGGGCCTTCTCGAGGTCGTGAATCGCCATCTCAACAACGTGCCTGGAAGTTACAAGGCCTGGGCACGTGAGCTCAGGTACGGCACCACCACCTGGGCCGTCTGGCAGGCATGGCAGGCTAATCAACAGCACTTTGCGCTCCAGTTATTGCGCCTGGCCCTGAGAGATTGTCCTTATCCCCTCGTTCGAAGGCCTGTGCAATTGATTGAAGCCTTCCAACGCAGCAACAACAGGATTGGTGAGCACTTTCATCGCAATCAATTCCTCAACAGTGAATTTTGGGGGCAAGCAGAAAGCATGCTCTTGGCACGATGATCGGCCAGAACACTGATTCAAAAGCCGTTCATCACCAGGCCCTTAGCGATTTAGAAGCGGGAAGACCACTGGAAGCTTTGAAAGCTTGGCGGCATTTGCTGCTTAGGGATATCAGTTGCGTTAAGGCCCACCTCGACGCCGCCACAGCAACTCTTGATCTCGACGTCATTGCACCGATTCGGGGCAAGGCCATTGCACTCACCAACAATCTGCTGGATCAAACGCCAGGCGAATCGGAAATCAACCAGCTTGGCCAGCTGTTACGCGCCTGGGGCACATTGGCTTTACCGGAGGTGCCAAGCCGGGCTCTTCAACATTTGGAGCGAGCTTGGAGCTGTGGGCATGACGCCAAACTCGATCAGCAGTTGGCCTCCCTGCACGCTCGGTTGGGATATGGAAGTGGTGCGCACTGGCTGGCTGAGCCACCGAAGGAACTGGAGCCATGGCCAATCACCCCCTGTGCCACGCAGCTTTGCTCATCTTGCCAGACCCAAAGTTCACATCCATCACAATCTCTTGAACTGCGCGTGTTTTCAGAGGGAAGAATTTGGGTACAACGCCATCGCAATCCCTGGCATCAAAGCCATGGCGTTGCAGTGGTGGATTACGAAGGTAAATATCAAAATGATTTATGCCGCCACTATCCCTGGCCCTGGCCCAGCTGTCCTCACCTCTCCACCTTCCAGCAGGTGGCTGAGCAGCAACTCAAAGCTGCCGAATCAAGCCTGCAAACAGCAAATCACCAGAGCGGCCCGGTTTTGGCTGTCGCTGAATTGTCTGGAGAAATGTTTTTCCATTGGCAGCTGGAGCTCCTCCCACGCCTAGGGCGTTCGTGGCAGGCCGCTCTTCAACGCTGGCCCAATCTGCGCCTCTGGCACAACGGTGGCGACACGTCTTACGTACGAGAAGGCCTCAGAAGGCTTGGGATTGGTTCAGAGCGCCTGGTTGATCCATCCGTCCACCTCCAAGCAGAACTACTCATCGTTCCAAACTTCGTTGCTCCATTTGGGCACCCCAGCCCCGAAAACCTATTTTGGCTTGAGAATTTTTGGAAGCAACACACTCCAAAACGCCCACAGCCTGCCGTTCATTCGCATCGATGGTTAGCTCGTCCAAGAGCAGTGAGGCGCATCGTATTAGAAGAAAACCACTGGTCGACTCTGCTGGAGATCCCCTGGTTGCAACAACGATCCATCGAAGATCAACTCGAACAAATCAGATCCGCGGCCACAGTAATTGCACCCCATGGAGCGGCCATGGCCAACTTGATCAGTGCCACCCCGCAAAGCACTGTGATCGAGCTTGTTAATCCTGCTTATCAACCAAGCTATTTCGATGGTTTGATCCATCGAAGAGGGCTTCATCACAACCGGTTGGCGGCCAAAGCCACCCCCCTAGCGCTTCAGGAATGGTTGTACGAGGGACCTTTGGCCTATCCCATCGATTTAACGCCAGGCAAGAGCGAAGCGGCTGAATTCCTGGCAGGATTGAATTATGAGTAGCCAATCGTTCTCTTTCGAACTCCAAACCGTTCTTGAGGATTTGGGTAACAACTCTCACAAATTGGATCAGATCGATCCTGAACGTTTTGAACGCATAGCGCGTTGGCGCAGGGCATGCGGAGATGCGGATGGTGCAGCGACATGGCAAACCTGGAGCTTGCTTCCTCCGGAGCCGAAAGAATTGCGACGCACGCTTTCGCAACTTTGGCTGCAGCTCGGCAGGACAGAACGCGCAGCAGAAGTTCTGATCCATGAAAGCGGGTCGAGTGAGGACAGCTGGGAAAGGCTTTCCGTCCTCCTCAAACAAGGGACCTTCAAAGAAGCTGCAGCACTGCAACTCAGACTTTTAAAACAGCATCCAGCACTCGACGTCCAAGTGCTTGTCGCCTTGGGCAAGGCTTGGAAACTTGCTGGAAGACCCCAGCAAGCACTGGACCTTCTCCAGCCGATGCTGATCGTGATGCAGAAGCGTGGAGTACAACCAACTGCCCCCATTTGCAATATCGTTGCTGCCCTCCATGATGAACTCAATCGCCGAGATGAAAGCGAGCAATGGTGGATGCGGAGTCACCTCTTGCAGCCTCAGCAAACGAGACCCTTAATCCGACTGGCCCGTCACGCATTGCGTAAGCACGAATATAAAAATTGCGTTCATTACGCGATGGAAGCTCTCAACCGGGACCCTGATCATCAGTTCGCTCCCGACCTCCAGAGAAAGGGGCTGGTCGGCATGGGAGCCTTGAATTCCTTAGCACTCATTCAGGGTGATCCTCCAGAGCCGCGCAAAGCGGATCCTCAATTCCAGCCCCCCGATCCACAGCTTTGGCTGGAGTGCAGACGACTGGCACTCGTTGGATTTTCCCAGGCAACCATCATCGAGAGTTGGTTCACAGATTTGGCGGATCAACCCCCTGGTTCCAAGCAAAACTCTGTGAAGCCACCGCTTCAGATTTGGCTGATCAATAGTCCAGACCCCCTCTGGCTCCTGCACGAAGCGCAACAACTGCAATCAATGCTCGATCAACCAATCGAAATTGAACTTTGGCCCACATGGGATTCCCAGCGCCATGGATCTGCCCAGCTTGTGTTCGAATTTGAACCTGAATCACCAGGATGGAAACACCTGCAACCAAAAGCATGCTGAATGTGCAATGGCGCGCCTATCGCGCTGCAGCGCACCAGGGGCAATTGCAGCATCAGCAACTTCAAGAGCTCCTGGACCTAGCAGCGAGTTGCAATCGATGGGATCGTATTGAATCCTGGATCTTGCCTCTGCTCAAGAAGGCAATTTCCGATGGCGAACGAGAAGGCAGCGCAATTGCCTGTGCATCGTGGCTCTTGCGGCAACGACGCCCGAAACTCGCAAAATCCTGCCTCGAGTTGGTGACGTGGCAAAACGCTGATGCACAGGCATGGCATTTGCGCAGCTGTATTGCCAAAAGCTTGGGTTTGCACGATGAGGAGCAACAACATCTGATCCACACTCTGGTCCTACCGGGTGGATTACCCATCGCTACTTATCGCTTGGGTCAGCTGCATCGTGCTCGCGGTGAATTTGATCAGGCTGCATCCTGGTTTTTAGCGTCCTTGCACTGCAATCCTGAACCGTTTCACATCCACAACGAACTTCAGTTCACGCGATGCACGCCAAAGTTGTTACCTGAACTGATTGATTTTTACCAAGCACTCTGCGTTCAACAACCTGAACGTGCCCTCCCTCAACAGCTTCTAGCTCACTATTTACTGAAGAGTGGCAAAACGCAACAATCAATTCAAGTGTCACGTGAAGCATCTCGCCTTGAACTTGGTCCACGACACAAACATCTAAGCCCGTCGCACAAATCTCCCAAACCCCCGGATTTTGTGGTGATCGGTGTACCAAAAGGAGGCACGACCTCTTTGTTTCGCTGGCTCCAACATATTCCAGGATTGTGGTGTCATCCCAGAAAAGAATTGAACTTTTTCACTGGTAATTATTCTTTAGGACGTGAGTGGTACTGCGCTCAATTTCCCCGATTCAAACCTGATGCCAACATACTGAGAGGGGAAGCGACCCCAAATTATTTCAGCCATCGCCAAACACCTGAACGATTTGCGAAGCTGATGCCAAAAGGACGTGCGATTCTTCTTCTTCGCGACCCCGTAGAGCGCGCTTTGAGCTGGATTCGCCATCTGCAGAGGTTGGAAGGCCTGCAGGGCACTATGAGCGACTGGCTTGAACGGGAATTGGATCAACTGGAAGGCTTGAGCCGCGAGCAACTCCTCCTCCACCCACGTATCGGCACTGGTGCGGTGCAAGACAGTTGCTACGACATTCATCTACACAACTGGAACCGGCACATCGATGTCAGCAGTCAGATGTTGATCATCTCTAGCGAATCCCTATTTCAGACACCAGCAAGGCAACTAGGACGCGTGCTCAAATTTCTTGATCAACCCCATGATCCAACCCCAATGATGCATGAGTGGAAAGCCGTCAACGTGAATCCTGAAAGAAAACAGCAAGCTCCTACCGATCTCATGAGACGGTTGAGGGCCTTTCTTGATCGCCAATGTCTCAAAGCCATGACATTTGCGAAGCCAGTCCACGACTGAATTTTTTCATTTCCCAGGCTGATAATTAACGAACTGGCACCCACTGATCGACTACAGCCATCGCTTCACTGGTATCTTTCGCTCATCCCGTTACAAAGACAAGTGTCCGTATTTGTTCCACCTGTCACTCCTGTTACACCAGACGAAGCTCAGGTCATTGAAGAAAATGATCAGCTTCAAGTCGTTTCAGGACCTGTAATTGTTGCCCCCGGTACTGGAAATTCAGTTGAGCTTGTACCCATTGGGCCTACTCAGATCGGTTCTGGCTTACAAGGCGGAGACATTCTTGTCTCCGGTTTCCAAGATCAATCAGGAGAAGATGGAGTTGCTCCAGCAGCTCCAGTCACCATCGGAAATGCCTTAGACGCTAACGGTGACATCATCAACGCATCCGGAACAAGCTTCCAAGTTGCTGACAACTATCAAGGTACCGTCACCGTTAATCTCAGTGACGCCATTACTGATGGTCAGTCAGTCAATTTAGATCTTCAAACCATTGGCGATGGTGTTCCTGGTGATTCAGGAACCATCGCAGACAACTTGCCACCTGGAGAAAACGGGCCTTTTGCTTACTACGTGAATACTGGCGCTGCAGATGACAGCGTTGAGGGTAGCGATAAAGCTGACTTCGTTCGTCTTGGTGTCGGTGACGACACCTTCAAACTCGGAGCTGGCGATGATGTTCTTCGTACAGGCCCTGGTAACGACTTTGGCTCTCTTGGCGAAGGAGATGACACTCTTTATCTGACGGTTGATCAACTTCAAGGTGATTTCACCAAAACTATCACTGATTTTGATGAGCTTGGAGACGATCAAATCTTGATCGACGTTGCCGATGATATTGCAGACAATATCGAAATCACTGGATTGGGGACCAATGAAATTACGATCACGCTTTCTGGTGATCCGTCAGGTACGACCACAATCAAGTCTAATGGCGAAACAATTGATGATGACGACGTCACATTTGTTTGATCATTAAATCGATAATGTAATCACAAATAAATCGATCCAAATTCGGGTCGATTTTTTTGTGATATTTAAATGCGTACCGAAAAGTTTCATAAGTTTGAAGTTAATCAACTCCGCTAAAATCACTGGTTCATGCTATCTCACTTCAACCTATACACGCTTCATTAATTCATGCATAATAAATATTTAATTTTTATTTGATATTCTTCAAATCTCCACTCTCACACAGTATCAATATAGACCACAGAATGTCCTTACACGATCGAAATCGATGTTTAGTTCTTCGATCCGAAGGGAGCACTGCAAGTTAAACCTCATCACAGTTAATTTTTTAATCCACAGCAGTCCTGGGTTTGTTGTTGACCGTCTGAACAGCCATGCACAATTCATTGCGCTGGATTGCCAAAACGTTAGTACGAATCAATGCATCTGGTGCAGGCCAATGATCATGGAGTGAAATTAGACGCATTAACTTCGTCTGGATCGACGAACCAATCCCCGCGGCTGCTGTACCCAAAGGGGAGTCCATCGCTCATTTCACCATCGCGGACGGCGATCGTTGGGGTCAACCATCCAAGATTGAACCCGTTCGTGGTCACCGGCAGCAATTTTAGAGGAAAATAAAAGTTCGAATTCACTTCACCTCCACCACGGTTGGCACCCACACCACCTCCAAAACATTCTCCCCTGTGGGTACTTGGCATGCACCGGAGCGGTACGTCGTTCTGCGTTCGCGCCCTCCATCACTATGGCGTTGATCTTCCACCCAACCTTCTGCCACCAGCCGCGGATAATCCAGCCGGTTTTCAGGAATCCGCTGATCTAGTTGCCCTCAACGACGCCTGGCTCGCTGCTGCAGGGGCCGCCTGGGATGCAAGTTGGCCATTGCACCTCCAAAGCGAACCAGCGGACCGGGACCGTGAACCAGGCTTGGAACGGGAATCTCAAAGGCTGTTGCATCACTGGTGTGATCCAGGTGGGACCACACCTCTGGCTCTCAAAGATCCTCGTCTCTGCCGAACCCTCCCTCGGCTCAGCCAAGCGATGGGAGCCCCATGGCTTCGTTTTGGGATCGCCATCGTCCGCGAGCCTTCCGCTGTGGTTGCCTCAATCGGCCATCGCGACGACATGCAGCCCCTGAAAGCACTAGCCCTATGGCTTCGCCACAACCTTGAACTCGTACAAGCCCGCAACCTTGAAACAGCTGTGGGCAGTTGGCCATTGGTCAGCTTCGAACGACTCATCCGCAACCCTCAGCAAGAGCTCAATGCAGCCCTCCTGCTCTGGAAACAACAAGGACTGAACATACAACTGGAACCGAAGTCACCCCTTTCCATTCGAAAGCTGCCTCAGGTCCCCGCTGCGCTGTCCGGTGTGCCAGATCGGTGGCTCAAGCTGGCTCGAAACTTCTACTTAGCACTCAATCAGGCACAGGATTTGGGTTCAGTGCCAGACCACGCTCTCGAACCTGTGATCACTTTGCTGGATCACACTCCAGCCCTTAGTCAGCACTTACTGGTGCTAGAGGCACGACGTCGTGATCAACTGGGCCGCGCTCTTGCCCAGGAGCGGCGTGGGAAAGAAAGCATGGGCCTGCTGGGTGAAGCCCAGCTGAGTTCACTTGAACAACAGGATGACAATCGATCTGGGCCTGACTACGTAAAACTGAATCAGGTCTGCGTGGACTTGCGGGGCCGTGACAATCGCCGCTCACTGCGGCACCTCTTGACACCCTCCCAGGGACCGAGTGGCCTGCGAAGCTTGGCACTCGATCACATCAATCTGAGCATCGGTCATGGCGAGAGAATTGGCCTGCTAGGCCACAACGGCAGCGGCAAGACAACTCTGCTCCGTTTGCTTAGTGGCATTTACAGCCCCACCAGCGGCCACTTACACCGCGGAGGCCCTCCTCTGGCACCGGTGATTGATCAATCCCTGGGCTTTTCTCAAGAACTAACAGGCCTGCAGCTCGCGCGGTATTCCCACAAACTGCATCGCGCTGATCAGCAGAGCTGGAATGACTACCTTGCTGAAGTCAAGGCCTTCACAGAACTTGGCGATGCTTTGGCGACCCCGATCAAGACCTGGTCTCTAGGAATGCGCACCAGGCTATCGTTCGCCTTGATCACATTTCGTGAGGTAGATGGTCTAGCCCTCGACGAGGGATTGTCAGCGGGTGACCAATGGTTTCAACGAAAAGCCCGCACCCATCTTGATGCGTTCATTAACAATGCAGGCACACTGGTACTCGCCTCACACTCTGAGGATCTCCTACGGCGATACTGCAGTCGGGGCATCATTTTCGAGCGCGGTCGACTGAGGTACGACGGCAGCCTCTATCGAGCCTTACAGCTCTACCGCGGTCAACTGCACTAAAAATGCCTCTTTCCGCTTACCGAAAACTGCTGCCAGCCCTGAGTTATGGAGCATGGCTGCGCATTCGGATGCAATTCGCACGAACCTTGCTTGGCAGTAGCTGGATCGGCCTCTCGGCCCTGCTCACAATGTCGGTGCTTGGCACCATCTACGGCACACTCACCAGAGTTGAAGACTGGAGTGCCTACTGGGTCTACGTCGCGCTAGGAATCGTCAGCTGGAACACATTGGCCACGGCCTTGATGAACAGTTGCACTCTCCTTGAGCGCTCCCGCGAACGGTTGCTGAACCAACCTCTGCCAATCGGCGTGGTGGTACTGGAGGAATGGCTCACCACGAGCCTCACATGTCTCATCGCGCTGACGGCTGTACTGCTTGTCATGGGCTTTTTGGAGCCTCAGCTCTGGGGGCACTTGCTGATGGCTGGCTGGCTGGGGCTGCTCAACCTCCTGCTGGGCTGCCTCTGGCTAACGCTGCTGATCGCGCCGATCGCAGTCTCCATCGCAGATTTACAACAGTTGATGCCTGTTCTTCTTCAGATTGGCTTTCTCTCATCGCCGATTCTCTTTTTCCGCCAGAGTCTTGGATCGCTGAGCTGGATTGCCAATCTCAATCCCCTCTATGCCTGGGTTCGTCTAGCCCGTGATCCATTCCTGGGTGATCCCCATTGGGGCATTCAAGGATTCGTTTTGATCGGACAACTCTTACTCGTGATTGGATTACTCGCTCGGCTCGAAACAAAACGCATGCAGATTGTTCGCTGGCTTTAGCCAGCGAAGCCGATCACCGGTGGCCGCAAGTAATCAGGCAACTCATCTGGATTGACGAATGTTGAAGAGCCTCCTGCCACCAGCAAAGGATCCAACATCTGCTGTTCATTGCTTTCCAGCAACCAACGTTTTAAAAATGGGCAACCATCAAGTAGCAAAGGGATTGCCCAATAATGGGCAGGCGAGTAAAAATTAGAAGAACTCAATCCAGTCTTTAACAATTGTCGCTGGATCCAAACGGCGGCCTCTTTTGAACAATGCTCTTGTAGTTGCCCTAATAAATCTGCACTTGCAATCTGAGCCCTTAAATGACTAACAGGATGCAATGCCTTGAGGCCTACGCCTTGGTTGAGCATGAGCTGCGACAAACCAATTTCACCGTCTCGGATCGCCACACGCATTCCTCCCCACCCGCGATAGCCACTCCAGTAGGACACCCACCACGGTTGCTGCAGTAAAGGTCCTGGCAAATGCAGACCATAGCTTTGCAAGTGATAAGCATTTTGGAACGAATCACTGAACCCCAACACCCAATCACCTGTATCCTCCAAAAAACGAGGCCAACTGCTGCCACTTAAATCCGTGATGGGGTAAACACTGTCATTCAGCAGAATCAAACGATCGATCGCAGCACTGAGCCCTCGCTGTTGCAGAGCCAAGCAGCCATCTTGAAAAGCTCCGAAATCTCTCCCCTCATTGCGGCGGAACATCAAACCAATGCCTCTGCTGCTGCACCACCCAAGCCCCTCTTGATTGAGGGCATCGGTGAGCAGCAACACCTTCCATCCCCGTTCCCTGAGATCAGCCAGTTCACGTCGAATACAAGCTTGCAACCAACCCCTTGGGTGATAGTGCGAAAACAACACCAATCTGGTGTTTCCGTTTTCGATCCCCTCAGGGAGCGTCAGCTCCTTCACCCTCGCGAGAGCGTTGATGGAGGCCATCCGCTCCTTATCACGCTGAGCTTGATAAGGAGATTGGATCCTCTCCCAACGAAGCTGAGCTGAACGGAGACCATCTCGCAACTCGCGCTTGATTCGGCTACGAAATCCCATCAGCTTTCCCCAGGCGGAATACTCTCTTCGGTGAAATAACAGCCTGGAATGAAGGCCGTGGCGGTATTCACACTCAGGGCTGCATTTGAAAAAGCGTCTTCAGCAAACCGTTGTGGCACAAAACGAAAGTCAATACTGGCCACGGAAACCCCTTCGCGATTTAATGGACATCCATGTAAGCGATCAATATGGTCAAAGAGAATGACCTCTCCTGGTTCTAAATTTAAAGCTTCAAAATCATGAAGTCCGGCATTCTGCTCAACATGTAATGCCGCACTGTTATGCATCGAAGTAAGGGCACAAATCGCATTCAGCTCAAACTGTCCATGACCGAAGTCCGAATCACGGTGATAGTTTCCCACCCAACGATTGCCTGGCAAACCAAACCGATAGGTAGGAATCGACTGCACATAACAAGACTCACCAATCACATCTTTGATAATTCGCTTGACCAAGGCCAGATAAAGCCATTTCACCCGCTCATGGTTGGAATAAAACCTCTGATGAGTCTCTGTGGTGTTATCAGCCCCTGGCTGAAACAGGGGGTAGGGCCCCACATGCT
>WTGE01000317.1 GCA_011525445.1 Synechococcus sp. CO36386bin_37 | reverse complement strand
GTGCTTTGCGTGATGGCGACATCGGCACCCGACTGGAGCGATGCACCGGTTGGGTTAAGGCTGAAGCGTCAGAGGCGGCATCCCTGATCGAATCATGCGTTCCCCATGGAAAGCCGATGCTGGCTCAAGCCCAGCAACGCTTGGCTGCACTTCAATCATTGAAGGCGCTGCAGGAGGTTGCGATCCAACATTTCGGCCCGCTGGAGGATCCCTCTTGATCGTCGTCAGTCACGACGCAACCAAGGGGACGCATTGCTGAACCAGTCGCCAAGATCATCTTCCGGGTGCTCAGGATCATCCGGATGACGTCGCCCCAGGTCGAGATCGGCGATTAAACCGTCGATCCCCTGTTGTGCACCCTCCCGTTGAAACCGTTGCGCTCTGCTCAGCCACGTGCCCACGCTGCGATCACGTTCCGCGAATTTCTGCAGGTAAACCCGCTCTTGCAGCGATACGAATTGACCCTGGGCCAAGCGGCTGCAGATGTTTTGCAGTTTCAATCGCGTTGAGGTGGTCAGCATGATCGGTATCCCTTTTTTCAGGTGATAGGGAGTTCCGTCATCTGCGGCAGTGGCCCCGGCCACCATTTGTTGCACTGGTGCAGGCCCAGGTTTTCATATCCTGACGGGATGGATCTCAAGACAACCCAGAGCCTGACACCGATCCCATCGGGAACCTCCGGGTTGGAATGCTGCGGCACGCTGTTGCGTGCTCAGGATGATCCTGCCTTGTTCGGCTCTGCTGATGCTGATCTGTACTTCGAAGCCGCAGGTCGGCCGCGCTTTTATGTGATGCGGATCCGCCGGCGGCCTCCGGTGCTCAAGGCGATGACGCGACATCACCGTGTGAGTCAGTGTCTGGCATCTGCGGATGCAAAGGCCTGGTGGCTTGCCGTCGCCCCCTCGACAGAACCCGGCTGTCCTCCAGTTACAACCTCGATTTCGTTGATCAGGTTTCAGCCCGGTGAAGCGTTCAAACTGCATCCAGGAACGTGGCATGCAGGCCCTTTTGTTCAGGAACAATCCGCTTTGTTTTTCAATCTCGAATTAACAACCACCAACGAAGACGATCACAATTCCCTTCGCTTGGGCAAAACCTTGCATTTGACCTTGATTTGATGAGCCTTGACCAGGACGTCGTCAAGTTGTAACCGGCTGAACAACAGGACAGCCCTCACATGGCTTAATATTTTCTTGTAGCAACAGCTACAGACGTTCACTTCGCTGCATGGCGGAGCGCAGTTCGACTCAGGGCATGGAACGGGGCCTGAGCTTTCTACGAGGAACACTATGAATGCTCTTCAGCTTCTGAAAGAGCGTGAGCTGCGCGCTCAGCTCCGCCACAACTCCAAAAAAGCAGTCGCCCGCGGCTCCGAATCCAGCGATTACACCTCCGCGCATCTCTCCCCCGTCAAATTGGCGAAAGAGAAGGTTTTTTCGACCCAGTTGAAGTACAGAGGAGTGTCTTACGAGGCGATGCGCGCCAACTGGCTTTGAGCCCTGTGTCATTCAATCCACGATGCCCCGCCTCGGCGGGGCTTTTTGTTTGGATGGTTGCAATTCGTGCTTAAAACGACAGTGCCATTTGATGTTGATACCACCGGATCACTGTCTTATCTGGATGTCAGAGATCAATTGCCATCGATCGATCCCGAAAATCTCTCCCCGCAGGATGTTCTGGCCATTCTTCTGTATCTGTTTCATCAGCAACCCGGTTTTGTTGACCGTGGCCATGAGGTGAACAACAAAGAAACCGCTTGGGTGAATGGCTTTCTCTTTCGTCTCCACAATGATGCCGCTGCTGAACGGCTCTCCATCGAGGAGATTGGTTCCAGTGTTGACAAAATTTCCGCTTTACGTTGATTACAACAGCTGATCAAGCGATCCCAACAAATTTCTGTTGATCCTGCTCATGGCTTCCATGGCCCTCGAGCATCTGCTTAGTTCGAACGAACATTATGTTTGCGGTTCAGGAGCTGACAGTGGATGGCTGGTCCAACCGTGCCGAGCACGACTCCAAAGACAATGCGTTTTGGCATGCACGCGCCCGCAGTGATGCAGATGGGCACACCTATCGGTTGATCAGCGAGGAGAAAGACGTTGTCTGCCTTCTCACCAGTCGTGGTTCAGAGTGCTGGGAACTCGACTGACGCCATCGTTCGGTTGGAGGGTGATGTTCATCGCCCTCCGTTGCAGTAATGCACAGCTGTTGCGATGTTGACGCTCCCGCGCGAAACCGGTTGGCTTGCGCTCTTTGCATGCATCACTCTGAACACGCAGGAATTATGGTTTTTGGCCCACTGGGCTTGTTGTGCACTGTTGGACAATGCAGCATCCAGCTGAAAAAAAATGCCGATCA
>WTGE01000399.1 GCA_011525445.1 Synechococcus sp. CO36386bin_37 | reverse complement strand
GAGCGCGAACTGGACATGGCTGAGATGCTCACCACCTCCGAAACGCTGCTTGAGTTGCTCAGCGACGGTGCTTCAGCACGCTGAGCGTGATCAGGAGGACCCGAATCCGAAGCCGCTGCCACCACCGCCAGGGTTCGGCCCACCTTTAGGCGTGTTGGGTGTCGGCGATTTCTTCACCGGTTCGGCGCAGCTGATCGTGACGCGCCGGGCTTCACTATCGATGCTGTCGCGGCGTTTGTAGTCGTTGCTGGCGGCTGTGGTGGACCGTTCGATCACGGCCCAAAGAACGTCCTTGCAGACCACGGGGAGACGGGGGTGGTCCATCAGCGCGTCAGCCAGGCTGCGGGCGCGACTGCAGTCAGCCGAGTCGTTCTCCCTTGAACAGCTGTAAGCAGCGAGCTGAATCTCCCGTAGCTTCTCCCTGCTGGGCCAGGGCACATACGCATCGGCGGCCTGCACGGGCAGGGCGAGAGCCAGCAGAAGCAGAGCTGCAGTGGAGTGGAACGGAGTCATGGCCTCATTTTGGCCTGATGGACGCGTCACGTTGATGTGTTGCGTGAGTTCGGTCGATCCAGAAACGCGGCCTGACGAAATAAGAGTCTTTTTCTCGTTTGGTGACCCCACATTGATTGCGTCAGCTTCGATCAGTGTTTGTGCTTAGAGCGAAGCCATAGATTTCGTTCAGCTCACTCTGGTAAGAAGTGGATAGGGTGGTGTCAAGTGATACAAGGGTATGAATCGAGTCATCAAATACTCCCTGCATAATGAAGTGATGGAAGCGATTGATGAGCTCATGAATAAATATTTTTCAGTGGCAGATAAGAACGAAGTTTGCCGTGAGATTGCATTCTCTTGCCTTGAATATTGTGAGCAGGAAATCGAAGGCGAAGCGAAAGTTGTCCTGACGCTTTCAAAGTTTTAGAGGCGTTCCGTCTGGGTTCTGTAAGTTCAGCCAGGCAGGGCTTGTGGGGTGTTGAAGCGGCTGGTCAAGCGATGAACTGCTGGATGCATCTGCTAAAAATGCTGAAAAAGTATCCATAGGGTGATGATCTCAAGCGGATCCACGAACTCTATGTAGGCTTGATTCCAATAGATTGTAGAAGCACTGGCGCTCGAGCAATGCGGCTATGTATGGGCCTCTGCCAAAAACATTAGAATTGCCAGAGGTTAGGCGACGGCGAGGTTTTCAATGGTTGTTTGAATTTATTTTGGAAGGCGCGAGTCGCTCCCGACGTTAAAGAAATTTCAAGATTAATCTGAAAAGCTGCAAATAAAAGCCGTGCCAGTTTTGATGTTGTGGAGCAACGGTAAAGGCTTCAGGTATCTGTGCTTTTGCCGCAGTAAATCAATGTAGTCGTCGAAAGAAGGACGATGAAGGTGAGGCAGAGAATCCAGCCAAACTTGGTAAAAAGGTTGATGACGAGATAGATAGAGACCGATATGGATCCAACAAAGAAGGCGGGAAGGCCTACGAAATTGTAAATTGCCTGTGAAAATTTCATTTTGCTACCTATCGAGCCAAGAAATATTCCCTCGAAGTTAAATGATCAGAGCTGTTTCGTTGGTAGCAAAAGCGGCCAAGGCGTGCGAAGCATGTGGAATGCCTCGGTATGGGCAAGTAGTTCAGCCCTGCAATCGAATTGCGGCTTCAGTTGTAGGGCTGCCGCTAGCAATACGTTGTTCTCTTCACCTGTCGATGGCCTCAAGGCATCAGCTATGGGCGGTTTCTCGAGGGTATTGTGATGAGTCAAGTCAAATTGTGGTGCAATTTAATCAAGTTTTGATTTGGCCTCATGTTTATCCCCGTGTAAAGATTGGTGTTTGGTGTATCGGCCCGAACGACCCATCGCTTGCGCCTAAAACATATTTCCCGTACTCGCTTCATGCACTATGTATATTAACCCTGCATATGAGTATCAGTTGTATATCTTAAAGGCAAAAACTGCCAAGACAGAAGAGGATTACCAGAAGTATCTATCTATCGCGATACACTTTCTTGAAAAAATAGATGAGGGTAGGCGGCCTGATGTCGCCTAGTCAGTCATGGTTGTCCTGTGATTCTTGCGCCTTATAAAACGATTCTCGTTATTGGCTGAGCGAGTGATGGTTGTGGTTTCTTGGAGTCCGTTTGGTCAGTCGATGCAGATGGACAAACCTCTGGTGATCCAGCAAGTGTTGTCGCCATCTTGACGTTGAACCGGCGACCTCGACTCGACAGTGCTCTGGCTTGGGGTCAGTTCCTGATAGGTCAACCATCCTTGATCAGGCTGCTCGACACTGATGGTCATCTGCTTGATCCCGGGAATCAGATCTACGTTTTGAAAGGCATTGCTTAAGTGAAAGCTGCCATTGCCGTCAAATGGCTGGGC
>WTGE01000243.1 GCA_011525445.1 Synechococcus sp. CO36386bin_37 | reverse complement strand
CCACAAAGTCACTGTCCGGAAGTTCAGCAACACACGTCATCAACACAGATGGTTTTGCTGGAAACTGGATCGGCCGTGATCGCTTGATCACAACCGAAAGCACACCTGATGCTGAACTGTTCGGTGGATGGATTCCGGAAGACATCGACCTGTTCAAATTCGTGGTGGATAGCTCTGGTGTCAGCTTTGCCGCAATCAACGACTCAGGGGAATTGGTTGATGGTGCTGACCCTGTTCAGGCCAAAGGCGCTCAGGTCACGATCGAAACAAGCTTCCTGAAGAATGATGCCGGCGAAGTAATTAATCCCTCAGTCGACACAATTCTGCGCTTGTTCAATGCCTACGGCGAACAAATCGGCTACGACGATGACGCGGGAACACTGCCTTGGCAATCAAAAGTTATCGCTCGTCTTGCCGATGGAGAATACTATTTGGGCGTGAGTGGCTATGACAATGATGGTTACAATCCTCTGCGTGAAGAAAATGCCATTGAAGCCGATACAGGCCGCTATACACTCAACATCACGACAGCAGCATTGCGCGAAGTAGAGCCACAAGATCGCAATGGAACCTTGCCGACAGCTCGTTATGCGGCTGATTCATCCGGTGAAGGTGCACTTGATATCATCAACGTGTTCAAAACTGGATTTGATGTCGCTGTGCTCATCGGAACAGATCCGATTGACTATGAAGTAACAGGTGAGCAATCCACCAACTGGTATACCGTCGGAGAGAAAGATGTCGACATCATCACATTCGAAATTCCAACTGAAGATCGTGCAGGCGTTAAGACGCCAGTCACAATCATGACCAGTCCGGAAGCCAATCCGTTGGCTTTCGTTGAAGCATATGAAGTCAACAACGGAACACTTTCAGCAGCTATCAGTAGTCCAGCAAATATGGTCAGCACGCTGAAGGCGAACACTCAGCATTACCTCTTATTTGATTTCAATCGAGAGAATGTCAGCAACTTTGATCTAGCAGATATCGTCCTGCATGACGGTAGTGCCATCACAGATGCCATTGGTACGTTTGATACCTCGTACCTCGCTGCTGTTAATTCTTCCTATCAGGTCACCGCAGACGGAACAGCAGACAATACGACGACTGCCAACATGTTTGCCGTCAAATTCACTCCTGCTCAGGAGATGAGTTTTGACCCTGGATCTGATAGAAGAGACACCTCTTTCCGTATTCGTGCAGCGGATGGAAACCCAGATGTTGGCGTGGTGGGAGCATTCGATATGGATGCCGACATGGATGGTTTCTATGATGCAGAAATTGATACTGTTCTCAGACTTTTTGACGCCGATCCCAACAGTGAAACCTACGGAAATGAGCTCGCCATCAATGACGATTATGGTCATGATGTTTACTCCCGCATGGATCTGAGCCTTGATCCAGGCATTTATGCGGTCGCTGTTTCGGGCTACGGAAATGAGGAATACAATCCTCTTCCAGCCGACACAACTGGCCCTGATGGCGTCAAGGACGGCAAGATTGATGGCTATGACGCTGCAAATGCAGCAGATCGCTTCCGCGGATCAACTGGCGTTACGCAACTGAAACTGATTGTCAACACGAATGTTCAATCAGACCCCAACGGTACGTTCGATACAGCTGACAGGATTGAATTAACTCCAGGCAATAGTTTGTCTCTCAATGAATCCTTCGGCACCGACATTCATCGCCAGGATGGGAGCACGCGCAATGTCCTTCAGGTTCATGACGTAGATCTCTACAAATTAGATGCCACTACGGATGGCAAATTATTAATTGACGTCGACGCTGTTGCAGACACCAACGGTAAGACAAAAGCCACCATGCTTCGCGTCTTCGATTCAAGAGGCGAACAAATTGGCATTGACACCGCAAATTCCTATGCCCAGAACATCTCTGGCACTGTTGTTGAAAGCGAAGAGGCCTCTCACTTAGGCAGCTTCCTCAACATTGAAGTCGCTGAAGATCAAACCTATTACATCGGTGTCTCCCAACTTGCTGCTCAGCAAGATTACAACCCTACAAAAATCGACGGACGCTCTACCAACAGCACAGTGAATGAAGGGAGCTATCAGATTCATATCGATTATCAACCCAATTTCTCTTACGATGCTGACTTTGATGGATACATTGGAGCAACTGCAATTGCCGATATTGATCTGAGCAGCAGCAGCTTCAATGGATCTGGAACGATCGGAGTCGACACCAGCACTGTTGATTTACAGGTGGGTCCATCCGACATCGATTATTTCAGAATCTTCTTTGACCGTGATAATCAAGGCAATGCCACGAGCACAAATTCACGAATTCTGAGTGTTGAGGCCAAAGGGGTTGAAGCCACCCCACAGAAACTCGACGTGGCTCTGGATCTTTACA
>WTGE01000050.1 GCA_011525445.1 Synechococcus sp. CO36386bin_37 | reverse complement strand
ACCGAGGCCCGCTTCGAATGGAGTGGTCTCCGTATCCATGTCCTGGCCATACAGATGCATGGCCGCTTCGAGTCTCAGGGTGTCTCGAGCACCGAGACCGCACGGGGTGACACCCTCTCCCAAGAGTTGACCCCAAAGACGGCGTCCGTCTTCCGCATTGAGTAACAGCTCCACGCCATCCTCTCCCGTGTAGCCCGTTCGGGCTGTAAAGACAGGTGCTTCGAGACCTTGAACAGGAAGCATGCGGTGACCGAAGCGAGGCCACTCGCTCAAGTCGATTCCGCTGCAGCGTTCCAGCAGTCCGATGGCTTTGGGGCCTTGGAGAGCAAGCAACACGCCAGTGTTCTTTGCGTCGAGAACGTTCAGATCATCCTGTTCCAGGTGTTGCCGGATCCACAACGTGTCTGCTTCTGCGCAAGCTGCATTGATGACAATCAGCAGGGTTTCGTGGCCCGCTTCCCGTTTCGACGGTCCGAGGTCGTAGATGATGAGATCATCTAAAATCCCACCCTTGTCATTGAGCAAAACGGAATAGCAGGCTTGGCCTGGTCCGATGCGGTGCAGATCAGTGGGAATGAGCTTTTGCAGTGCATCTTTGGGATTGGCACCTTCGAGACGCAGCACTCCCATGTGGGAAATGTCAAAGATGCCGACATCACGACGAACGGCTTTGTGTTCAGCCATCAGACCCGAAAACTGAACGGGCATCTCCCATCCAGCGAAGGGAACCATCCGTGCACCGGCAGCGATGCAGAGGTCATGGAGCGGTGTGTGATTCAGGTCCATGGCCGCTGGGCATGCTTCTAAATCCTATGAACCCAATGGGTTTGAGGCTTAACTCTTCAAACCAGATTGGAATTCGGAAGCAAAGCAGCAGATTACGGGGATTTTGTGGTCCGCTTTGGCAATCGTCCTTAGCTTGAACAGGCGTCTGGGGCAGGGGTTACATGACTCAGTCAAGTTGTCGAACCTGCGCTCATTGCACACTCTCTGCTGCAACAGGCTCTGGCTGGTGTCGTTTGCGCCGACTGCCCGTTCATGCTGAGTTGGCCGGACAGGTGTTTTGTCACCACTGGACGGGTCGTTCTCCATCGCTTCCTGACCTCAATCTTCAGGATGCGGTTCTGTTCCCCTTGGACCGTCAGTTGGATTTATGTGAGTCGATGCGGAGCTCTGATCAAGAATCCGAACTCAAGGTTCGGTGGTAACTCTGAAGTTCTCTGACCATTGAGCTCGAGTTTGTTGAGCCCAGCCGACTGATTCAGGAGTAGGCAACTCATCCTGTCTCACGATCTATCGGATTAGCCATCCTGAGCAGCAGGCTTCGGGTCACTTTGGCCGCGAGAACGCTGCTGATTCCACTTGAATCGAGATGGGGTGCCAGTTCCACAACGTCTGCGCCCACGATGCGGTGATTGCTTAATGCCTGGATGACGTCTGCGAAATCATTCCAGAAAAAGCCTCCGGGTTCGGGAGTCCCTGTGCCTGGCATCACGGCTGGATCAAACCAGTCGAGGTCCACGGTGAGGTAAATCGGTCGTCCTCGGAAGGCATCCAAGCGATTTTTGATCTCAGGGATCGTGATCAGGCGTTGGCTGAGACGCAGTTCTTTGAATTCGTCATGGGTCCCGCTTCGGATCGCAACCTGCAGGAGTTGTTGGCTGGGGAGGACCTCAAGACAACGGCGCATGGCGCAGGCATGGCTGTGACGGGCTCCAAGCCATTCGTGTCGGAGGTCGGCATGGGCATCCAGCTGCATCAAAATGAGGTCGGGGTGGTGCTCTGCAACAGCAGCGACGGCGCCAGAACTGATGGAATGTTCACCTCCCAGCATCAGTGGCTTCATTCCGGAGGCCAAGACACTATTCGTGGCACGGCGCACGGCACTCACGACCGGCTCTGGATCTCCATATGCAATCTCAACGGCTCCGATGTCGGCGTAACGGATGTTGTCGAGATCCAGGTCAAGCTGGGGGCAGTAGGTTTCAAGCCCTGTGCTCACTTCACGAATGGCGGCTGGTCCAAATCGGGTTCCTGGCCGGAATGAAGTGGTGCCGTCATAGGGCACTCCAAACAAGGCCACAGCACATCCCTCTGGATTGCGCCGAGCTCCCATGAAAATGGCACCCTCGTCATCAAACAGCGACTGATCGAGAAGTTGTTTTGTGCTTTGGGTCATGCATTGAGCTCCCGTTCGATGCTGGCGGGAACAGCATTGAAGGCTCCTTGTTGCCAACGCGGACTCCAGATGGCGCAACCTTCAGCGACGGCCTTGGCGCGATCGTGACGAGCACAGAGGTATCGAGGGGCATCGGTGGCTGCAAATGTCCAACTCCACCAGCCGCTCGGATACATCGGCACCCAGCCGTAGAGCGGATCGGCATGGCCGAACAGCTCTCGGATCAGTTTCACCATGTCGAGATGGACCTGATGGAAGGCTTCGGGTGATTCGCTTTGCGTTGCGAAGATCCCGCCCGGTTTGAGAATGCGGCGGCAGTTGCTGAAGAAGGCGCGATTGAAGAGGCCTTCAGCGGGACCAGTGGGATCTGATCCATCCACCAGGACAACATCGTAAGAGGCCTCTGCGGCTTGAGCAGCCCAGGCGATCCCATCACCGATGTTCAAGTGGAAGCGAGGGTCGCTCCAGCATCCGCCTCCGATGGAGGGCAGGTGGGTTTGACTGAGTTCGACAACCCGTTGGTCGATCTCCACCAGGTCGAGGTGCTTGACCTCTGGATGGCGTAGACACTCTCGGGCGGTTCCTCCATCGCCACCTCCGATTACAAGCACGCGCTCGATCGACTCGGCGGCGCAGAGCGCAGGATGCACCAGGGATTCGTGATAATGGCACTCCTGATGTTCTGCGGTCATCCAGCAGCCGTCCAGCAAAAGGCCTGTTCCGTAACGTGAGCTTTCGATCACTGTGATGCGCTGATAGGGGCTGGTCTCTTCAACCAACACCTGTCCTTTCAGGCCGTAGCGCACCCCATCGTGTTGTTCATCGATCCAGTGATCGGTGGTGTGAGACGCAGTGTTCATGGCGGGTCGCTGGAACATGTGCGTTATCCAGCTAAAACCAGCGCCGTTTGGGACCAGGGATGCCAGGGTTGATGGTTTGAGATGTTCAATCGCTTCAATCGGCGCTGGTGCGATTGCTGCCTTGAAGGAATGCTTGAGCGATGCCCCAAGACCTCACTGTGAACGCACGCTTGGTGATCCCCTCAAAAGAGCTTCAGTGGCGATTTTCCCGTGGCTCAGGTCCTGGAGGCCAGGGTGTGAACACCACGGATTCGCGGGTGGAGTTGGTGTTTGACCTGGAGAGCTCGGAGGTACTGGGGACTTTTCGGCGACAACGACTGATGAAGGCTCTGGGTTCGCGACTGGTTGATGGAAGCCTGCGTGTGGTTGCGGCAGAGGAGAGATCGCAATGGCAAAACCGTCAGCGAGCCATGGCTCGGTTGGCTGAATTGTTAAGGGAGGGCCTTAAGTCACCACCACCCAAGCGTCGGATGACACGCCCGGGACGAGGAGCAGTCCAGCGACGTCTGGATGCCAAGGGGCGGCGCAGTCAACTCAAAAAAAAACGCCAGCAGCGTTCCTTCTTCGACGATTAGAGCTGGGGGTACAGGGATGAACCTGATAACAGTCCGTTCTTGCGAGAGCTAGGCATGCTCACCGCCAGAAGTGCCCTCTGAGCTTTGTTCAGCACGAATTGCCAGTTTGGCTTGTTGCCAGAGCCTCTCCAGCTCTTCCATGCTGCGTTCTTGAAGTTGGCCATCAAGAGCAGCCTCCACACGAGAAAACCGATCAAGAAAGCGTCGATTCGTTCCAGCCAGGCCTTCCTCTGGATGACAACCACACCAGCGGGCCACATTCACGAGCGTGAACAGCAGATCGCCGAGTTCATCCTGTGCGTGTTGCTTGTCGCCTGAGGAAACGGCTTCCTTGAATTCATCGAGTTCCTCATGCACTTTCTCCCAGACCCCCTGGATGTCATCCCACTCAAAGCCCGCTTTGGCGGCTTTGCGCGAAATGATCATGGCTCCAGCAATGGCAGGCTGTCCGCGAATTTTGCCGGCGAGTTGATCACTCAATGGGCTGCTTGATTGGGATTGGATTTCTCCACGTTCGGCTTGTTCTTGGGCTTTGATGGCTTCCCATCTTGCTGAAACAGATGCGCTGTCACTGACCTCTGCATCTCCGAAAACATGCGGATGGCGACGAATCAACTTGTCGGTGATGCCGCGAGCGATCGCGTCGAGATCAAAGCGGTTGTGCTCTTGAGCGAGTTGCGCGTGCAGCACGACCTGCAGGAGCAGGTCTCCCAATTCCTCCTGCAGATGGCGGTCATCACCATGGCGAATGGCATCCGCAACTTCGTGAGCTTCCTCCAGGACGTAGGGCACAAGGCTTTGATGGGTCTGTTGGAGATCCCAGGGGCAACCACGGTCGGGGTCGCGTAACTGTGCGACCACTTCCACCAACTGGTGCAGGGAATCTTTCATGGGGGCAGTTTCGGAGGTCATTGAGTCTTGGGTTAAGCGGGCCTTTGACTCAGCCGGAGTCTGTTCAACAGGGTCTGCAGAAGTCGATTGGGAGGATTGCGCTTCGATACACATACCTGTTTTCGCAGGTGTAGGCAGAAACGGCTCTGGATCAAGACTCCTCCAGGCGCCAGCGCTGTACAACGTTGTTAGAGGTCAGGTTTCCTCACCATGCTTTCTATCCCGCCTTTGTGCACTCAATCCAAGACTGATACCCACGAGGCGTTAATGCCCTGATCATTACTTTGGCGCAAAAAAAGGTGTTGTTTTTAGTTAGGGACGACGACGTCGTTTGCCGGGTCGCTTCGGTTTCCATAGCGGCCGCGGCACGGGGTCGCCGTCTTGAATCAGATGCAGCCAGGAGCTTGTTTCAATCCCAAATAAGCCAATAAGAATCAGGTTTGGGGATTCTCTCCAGGTCTGTGTCAGCCAGCTTCGCAATTGTTCAGGTGTGGGGGCGCCCCAGGGGCTGCCCAGCCAACTGAAGAAAATCACCACACAACCGAAGTAGACAATTCGAATTGCTGTTCCCAGGAATGGACTATGAGACAGCATTGAGCGGTGAGGAATCAAGCGTTGGTAGGGCCACCACAGCCAACGCAGGATTCCCCAGCGCTGATAGGGCCTGGAATGGATGTCGAGATCAGGAGAGAGGAAGAGACCTCCAAACAAAAAGGCGAGTCCGCTGAAGGCAGCACAAGGAATCCCGAACCATGGCCACCAAATCACTCCGTAGAACACAGCCAGGACACAAGTCGCTCGATCGTGCTCAAGGCCTGACGCCATCCGTGTTGATGCACAATGTTGGACATAGCCTGCCACCATCAGGCAGAATCACTCAACGGGCGATTAGCTCAGCGGTAGAGCGCCTGCCTTACAAGCAGGATGTCCCTGGTTCGAAACCTGGATCGCCCATCTCACGTTTTCATTCAATTCCACTTGTGTGAAAGGCTTTCAAGAGGAACATGTAGGATTGATATTTAGTGCGCATGATCTTTGTTCTTAGTGTTGAAGAGTTTGAGTGGAAGTCCGACGGAATCTACTGGTTTGTATCACAAATCGATAACGATTCTGTGCAGCGCAAAGCTTAATCGCTTTCCAAGATCAACATTGTCCTCAGTGGGATCTTGAGTGGAGCTACTGGAATGTGGATAGTAAAAACTGTTCTACTGGCTGATTGCCTCTCGATCAATACATTTCAATGCATTCAGTTAGGTGCATGGGTGTGGTGGAGAATCTCTGGTTCTTCAGGCGTTCATGCCAGAGTATCGATTGCGCATTCAAGGTTTAATGAAGTATTCACACAGGCCTTTTGGACGTGAATGTGGGCCAGCAGGACGAAAATAAATGCTTAGGATTGAGGTGAAAAATTCCTATCAGATGTGTGTGATTGTGTTGGCATGGATTTTGCTGTGAGTTCATTGCTTATCTTTCGCTGAGGTTGTTTCAAATGCAGTAATTATGAAGCTCTTGAGCCTCAACATCAAAAAAGCGTCCTGAAGGAGTGTTTGGTCTGGATTTTATTGATTCCGGCTGTTTATCTTTGATTCAATCATGATTTCGAAAATAGCTTTGTGGTTGCAATCAATGGCGATATATCAAGATGCTATGCTGTGCTTATATGCTGATTAAGCTTGAGGTCATTTATGAGTAATATGCAAATTAATTACAAGTCTGTTCCTGGTTTCGCTGTAGCTAAAGCCAAGCTCAATCCTCCGAGCATTGAGCTTTCAGGCATGATGGAATTCATGCAAAATCTTCAGGATAAGAGTGAACAAACAAACAAGCAATTTTGGGATCAAGAGGGTGGCATGGCCCATTTGCATCAGTTGAAAGAGTTCAACTGGTTGACAGTTGAGGTTGAAAAAGTTGTTGCCAGGTATCTAAGCGACTTAGGTTATGACGTGAATCGTATTGCGTTATTTCATCAGAAGTCATGGCCTGTAATTACCAGAAAAAATAAATCGATTGATCGGCATTCTCATAATAACTCTATCTTGGCGGCAGTTTTTTATCTTCAATGCGATCAAGACTCAGGCGGTGACCTTTTTTTTCACATGAACAAACCAAGCCTTCCAAATATTCCAAAAATTATTTCTCGAGAATTAGAATTCCCTACTTTGCTTACCAAAATATCTCCTCATGCTTTTGATCTTGTAGTGTTTCCTTCGAATTTGGACCACTCTGTTTCTCGGTACAACGCCGAAAATCCAAGGTGGAGTATCTCTTATGATATTAGTGTGACTGCGGCTGAGAGGCTTGGGTCTGGTAATACAGAAAACGTGATGATTCATCCCAAGTATTGGAGAGAATTTTCCCGTCCGTAGTTTGACTTTTGATACGGCGTCAGGTGTATTGCTTATTTTTTGCATAAGTTAGAAAGTCTTGTAATTATCAAGACCACTAAGAGTGGATCATTGTATCCAGCCTACTCAAGCCAGAAGCGTTTCAATATCATGGAGTCGATGCAACATTGGCTTGATTAAGTATGTTACCTATGGCTTATTTTGCGAGTCTTTTTTGAGATAGCCTTGATTAAGATTCGGATTTAAGTGTACCCAGCCAGCTCAGAAGCAACTCTTTCAGGGATGGACGACTCCATTCTTCAAGTTCTTTTCTTGCCGCTTCTTCAATTATTTGAATGCGTTCTTCGGGATACTGAATGACCTCTAAAAGCTGCTGATAAATTTTACGCTCGTCATTATTGATCTTGTCTGCGTCGGTTGTATTTTTGGAAACGCTTGCAGTCAGATAAGCAAGCTTGATAGCAAGATCTTTTTCCTCTTGCGAGGCAAACCTACCAACACGCCTAAGCAGTACATCGCGTTCAACTCTTTGAGTGCTTCCTCTTGCGACACTACTGGGGATACAGGTTGTTGAATAATTTTCCACCAACCGATTCATCAGAGTTTCATGGTCTTCCCGAAGACCATAGTTTTCAACTGCAGCCTCGATGAGTTGCTCTTCTTCTCGCGACATGGATCCGTCGCAATAGGCGACTTCTTGAATGAGCTGTAGGAGAGTGATGGTGCTGCTGTTGGGCATCAATCGCGTTTGTGCGGTTACTTTCAATTCAGTATGCATTTAAAAATTTGTTTTGGTCCCTTACGCTTTGATTTGCTTTTCGATGCTGCTGTGCCTCTAAGCAAGTCTTTGGTTTGAGGGTTCGGGAAACGGTTTCAATCACATGAGTCGGGAAGTTTGCGGATATCCGTCGATGTTAAGGATGACTCCAAGCTGTCCATGAACACGTCAGTTGTTTTGTTCACTTGTTGGCTTGAATCACTGGACTACTGGAGAATGTCTCTTGATATTGCGTCAAGGGCTCTGCTCTTCCAAGTCATGGATCGCTTGGTGAGCTTCAGGAAGCGAGGGTTGATGTTCAAAATGAACGCTTTTGAGTTTCTGCTTCTGAGCCACCCTTTGGAGTGTCTGTGGTGTTGGAATCTGCTTTGAGTACAAATGACTACAAATCTAATCTTGAATTTTCTTTACTTTTAATCGCAGTTGCTGGTCTGCCATGGGTATGCCTCTTCACGTAGAGTTCGAGAAGCGTCGGCTTCAAGGAGCTATACAGCAAGCGAGTGATCTCGAAGAATTGAAGGAGGTTGCAGGACAGCTTCTAGAACTTTATTACAAGCAGAAAGAAGCGACGGCTCGCATTATTTCTGATAAGTAGTGAGATTTTTATGTCAGAAGAATTTCCAGTTGAAGTTGTTGCGACAATCCATCTAAGCCATGAAGCTCTTGTTTTGGCTTATAAAACAACAAGCGATGCGCTTCGCAATTGGCCGGGAGGTGAACCGTTGGAGCAGCAGTTTCTTGCCGAAAGCAAAGATCAGTTATTCAGGTGTCTGCTAGAACATTCGTTTCAGCCTGAAGTGGGCTGATCCGTAGCTTGTCAATTTTTGGTCAATAAACTTGGTTGAAGTTGTTTTTAAATGACGTCTTTCGTTGCGATAATTTGTATCGGCGTGGTTCAGTGGCTGAGATTTTTGTTTTGATTAACAAAGTCGTGTCGATAAATCTTGATCTTGCTTAAGTTGGATTCATTTATGGTGAAGTCAGGCCAATTTCTGTGGCAAAGATAATCTTGATTGTTGGCTGTTCTGCATTGCTTTTACGGCATGTTTTCGCTGAAATCGCGTCGTTTTGTGTGTGCATGCTTGTGCTTTCAATGATGATTTGGGGTCAAAAGATCCACAATGGCTCCCAACATCATTATGCCCCTTCATCGATGTGTTGTTGATCGCTGCAGGCTCGTCCATGATCATGATTTGTTTTTGCATCTGTTTGGCTATTGCAGTGGATTGCTTGCTGACCATCTTTGTTTTGTAGGCAGGCCTTTCCAGGAAAGAATGCAACAATCTGCTGACATCAAGGCGGATGCGAGCCATGGTGTGGCAGTGATGCTGAATCCGTTGATGAAGATTGGACAGGTGGCAATAGCTTGCTTTGCAGCTTTGCAATCCCTCTCGATTTCGGGAGCTCCTGCGAGTGCGGCTCAAAACTGTGGCCCTGGTTGGCATTGGGTTCAGACTGGCTCTGCCTATGGCGCTGGGTACTGCAAGCCGAAGCACAGAAGAGACCACCAAGTTTGTGCCATCGGATATCACTATGAGGGTGATGGTGTTTGCAGGCGCAACGGTAGTTGGTGGACAGGACGCCGGCCGATTGACTGGGGTCCCCGTTACGAGCCTGGGAGGCCCGAGGGGGGCGTGACATTCCGTGGACCCAACGGTGGCGATATTCGAGTGAGATGGTGAGCGTGCACTAAGGCGTAATCGGGGGGTTAAAGAAAGTTTCATCAACCCTGCTCGATGAGTAGGGCTTTTTGAATGTTTGAGGGAATCGTTTAAGTTATTGAAAATTAAACACTGTTTTTGGGTTGTGGGTGAATGTGATGAGCTCTATCTTTTTTTGACATGCAATGTTATGTCATGCGATCTGTTGTTGATTGGTCTTCGCTGCATGAGAAGTTGTAAAAAGAATTTTATTTTTTGCTGCGCCGTTGATGTTGGAATATTTCTTCGATCCATGTATATCCAGCCTAAAAACTGTTGATTTTGATGTCGTAAACTCTCGATAATAATTGTAGGTACAATAATTCAGGCCAGGCATTGTGTGGCCACTTTGATGGAGCAGGTAAACTGATTTTTTAAATTATTGCTCTACGGTTAAATCTGAATGTTTTAATCTATGCGCGGTCGATGAATCCACGGATTCAAAGTTGTTGCTTATCTGAACCGGTTCGGCTTGGATCGCGTTGGCAATCTGTGCAAATCCCGAAAAATTCGAGAGTGTGGAACAGGAGCTGAAAATCAGACTGCTCTTCCGTAGGGATTTCAAGTCCGTGAATTGGACAGTGCTTCAGGGGTTTGGTTTTGCCGCAATCCACGCAGGTCAGATGATGTCGGTCGTGTTCCACCGGTGCATACAGGGCTTCTCCGGTTGGGAGGTGTCTGCAGCGAATCAGCCCCTGCTGTTGAAGTTGTCTGAGGTTTCGATAGACAGTGGCTAGCCCCATGGCATGGGATCCGCTTTCCATTTGACGATGGAGTTGTTGACCACTCATTTCATTGCCTGAATCTCGCAACGCCTCCAGAAGGCGCTGCTGTCGATTTCGGCTTCCTGTTGAGCGAGACGCCATGGTGATTCAGGAATGGGCCAGCTTGGATTGAATCATTTCTTCGCTCAGAACCCAGAGCCGCTCCCGTTGTTTCGGGTCTCTGGCATTGCGGGCCACGGGCTGTCGTGTCGGTGTTCCTCGCATGGATGCGAAGCCTCCCGGTCCAAAGTGCTCTCCTCCTTTGGCACTGTTAGCTGTGGCAGCGTGCAACTGGGGTAAAGCACCCATCGCTGCGCTTTGGAACAACGGATCCATGAGCCGGTAAGCGAGTGATTCTTGCCAGGCACCGGAAGCGGCAACGGAGACGGGTTGAAGATTGGTTCGGGCGAGCCCCGGGTGAGCAGCGAGTGAAATCACCGTACTTTGCTTTTGGGCAAGGCGTTCATTCAGTTCGAGCGCAAACATCACATTGGCCAGTTTGCTTTGGCTGTATGCACCCCATCGGTCATAGCTCTGTTCGCCCTGCATGTCCGACCATTGCATCCGGCCGAAATATTGAGCTCCAGACGTCACGGTGACGACTCGTGCATCAGGACGGCCTTCCATCAATGGCAACAGCCTTTGTGTAAGCGCCATGTGGCCGAGATGGTTAACAGCAAACTGCATTTCGAAGCCTTGTGAACTCAGTTGGCGCGGTGGTGCCATCACCCCTGCGTTGTTGATCAGAAGGTCCAGATGCCCATAGCGTTCTTGAACAAGCTGGGCGCATGCTTGAACGCTTGTGAGGTCCGACAGATCAAGAGACAGCAGTTCAAGGGTCGAGCCTTGAGCCAGCAGCTCTTGTCGAGCAGCTTCACCTTTGTATTGGTCACGACAAGACATGAGTACTGTTGCACCTTTTTGCAGCAGTGCTCGCGTGGTTTCCAGTCCCAGGCCGCTGTTGGCTCCGGTGACGAGTGCCAAGCGTCCTGTTTGGTCTGGGATGTCCTTCAGGGTCCAACCCATGGAACTGACGTCAAAGATGGCCCAGTCTTGCTGTTTCGATCAGTCTTCGGGGAAAAGCAACTCCGCGAGTTCGTCAGCATCAACGTCATAGACACGAGCTAAAGAGGTTTCGATCGCGCTTGTCACTTCGCCTGGCAAGAAGCGCATGGCATTGAGAGCATCTTCAGCGATTTCATCGGTGAGCAGCAAGTCATCGCCGTCGAGTTTCTCGTCATTGATCACTGCCATTACCCAGCTCTGATAGGCGTACACCAGATCCGAGAACTCGAGTTCGGGATCGTTGAGATCCAGGGTCATGGTCTAAGACGGACGTTCACATCACCAGTCTGGCCTCCGGGAGGGAAGATGTCTTGAAGCAGACGTTCGGTATGAGTCTTCCGGATCCTGATCAGCTGCAAGGAACTCTTGTGGACTTCGCCCTTTTGGAGCTGATTCGACAGCACCGTCTCAGTTTCCAACCGCTTTGGACGGTTGACAGTTGGGCCAAATTGATGATCTGGCTTGCCTTGAATTGTGGGTTGGCTGGTGAAACGGAGAGCTTGGAGTTTTTCGCTCAGTCTCTTGGCGACAAAATCACCATGCGATTACGCCGGACATTTTTCGAGAGGGAGCTGGGCGATCTCGAACTTCGTGTACTCGCTGATCCTGCCGATTCCCAGGTGCTCGTGCTGTCTCAGGTTCCGCAGGATGCGTCCGTTTTGGCTCCAGAGCGGTTGTCGCGAGCCTTGGAGCGGATTGAGTTGCTGGATCTGGTGGCTGCTGATCGCAGTCAATGGCAACGTCTTGATGGGGTCGTTTCGATTCCCTGGAAACGTTCTGAATCGGCCTGAACATGGACCTGCTCGCCCGGTATCGCAACGCTGGTTTCGAGGCTGTTGCCGATGGGGTGATGGATTTTTTTGATCGTCGCATTGATCTCCAGCGCCCCGGAGTGGCGTTTGGACCTGGCGATGCTGGTGAGCCCGCCAAAGTGTCGACGGACATCAGTTTGGTGGCGATTGATCGCAACGATCCCGATGCTTTCGGTCTGTCCGACGTGATTATGCGAGGCGTTTCAGCCGGATTGGAGCGTTATTTGCAGGAAAGACCGCTGTTCCGTTCCGTTTGTCCGGATCAAGAGTTGTTCGTGATGCCGATCTTCAATCTGCAGCGTTATGCCCCTGGAGAAGGGTTCAAACAATGGCACTGTGATTGGACGATCAGTCAGGAAGAGACAGAACCCGTCCATCGCGCTTTGGCCTGGATTCTGTATTGCAATTCAGTTGAGGAGGCTGGCACAGAATTTCATTGGCAGCAGCACCATGAACCTGCCGAGCGAGGCAAGTTGGTGATTTTCCCTGCAGGGCCATCACACATCCATCGTGGTCGGGTCAACCCTGATCTGAGTAAGACGATTGCCACAGGTTGGATCAATGCTGGTTCACGCTCGGCCTACTTGCAGAGGTTGGCTCACTCGTGATCCGTGAAGCAGCTTGATTTGCCCTTTGCCGATCGTGATGTTGAGAGGTTCTGGCGGTGGTTGATGGGTGGTCCGTGAAATCGATTCAATCCCCGTCAGAGTGATCTTCGGTTGGATCCAATCGCTTGTCACACCTTTTGGCAGAAACGGTGATTGCGTTTCAGTTGCGTTGTTGAACCCTCGGGCAAGATTGAGAGAGTGAAGCGTTGATTGGTTGTGTTGCTTTATTCCCTGGCTCAAGACTGCCAGTGCTTCATTGCCCACATCAATTCTCCAGCATCCCAACTGCACAGATCAAAGTTGTGAACTGCGGTTTTATCGGCCGCATCGCATAGCCGCTGTGCATAGTGCTTCACCAACGCAGCAGGCTCGATGCGAACTCCTGCCTGGGCTGCAACTTCGCTCACGGCTGCTGCTGTTGTCGCCATCCTCAATCCTCTTCTGAGGTCATCGTTCTGATCAACCGCTTCAAGCATCTGTTGGATTGCAGAGCTCAGATCGTTGGAGGGCAGGTCCATGGATCGATGGCATTGATGCCGTTTGATCATCGCGTTTGGCTGGCCCAAGGGCGTCTTTTGAGACCATATGTCCTGCGTTTGTGTTCCTCCCGTGCCCGAACTGGCCAAGACCTACGACCCGGTTGGCACGGAGGCCCGCTGGCAGCAGGCCTGGGAGGACCAGGGGGCGTTCCATCCCGACCCGAAGGCCCCCGGTGAACCGTTCTC
>WTGE01000230.1 GCA_011525445.1 Synechococcus sp. CO36386bin_37 | reverse complement strand
TGTGCAAATTCCGAGGGAGAACGCACGTCAACCAGTGTTCCGCTGGCTGCTCGAAACTGATCAATACCGGTCACATCTGTGGATCCCATCCCTGACATAGTGGTTGAACGCCGAGCCAGTTAGCGCCGGTCGTTCGTCATGCTTTCAGGACTGTCTTCCTCCTCCAATCTCAGCGTTGACCAGCTCCTGGAGAAACTCTCCAGGGGGTCGTCGCGCCAGAAGCGTTCTCTGATACCCGCTGTTGAGACAGCGGCGGATCAGATTGCCGCCCTGGGGCCAGCTGCTCTCGCCCCCTTTGACCGAGAAGGGGATGAGTGGCCTGCAGGCTGGATCCTCCAAATCTTGAATCGACATCATCCGGAAGCCCTGAATGCTTTGATCGGATCATCCGGAGGATGGTTGGCCACGAGCTCGGAATGCGATGTCGACTACTGGCCTCTTCAGCAAGCGCTGCTTGAGGAGCGTTTCGAAGAAGCCGATCGCCTGACCAGCTGCATTCTGCGCAAGCTTGCAGGTGAACAGGCTGAACAGCGTGGCTACGTCTATTTCAGTGAGGTATTGCCGATGGGCGGACTGGACCTCGTCACCCTGGATCGTCTTTGGATCGTTTACTCCCAGGGACGGTTTGGATTCACAGTCCAAGCCCGTTTGTTAGCCACTCTCAACGGCCGTTACGACAAGCTCTGGCAACGGATCGGCTGGAAGCAAGAGGGCGTCTGGACAAGGTATCCAGGTGCTTTCGATTGGTCTTTGAAGGCACCGGAAGGGCACATGCCGTTGATCAATCAACTCCGGGGGGTTCGGCTGATCGATGCCTTGCTCAATCACCCTTCGCTGGTTGCCCGTCAATAAGTGAATGAGCGGGCTACTGGCGTCAACCAAATAGGGGGGTATTGTCAAAACAAGGAGTGATTCGACCCTGATGACATCAAGTCGTGGATCGACTTCAGGGACGTTCAATTGTCCTCCGGTGTTCCAGAGAACCCGCTGGGCGGATTTCATTCTCCCTTCAACACTTCAACTCTCGCCACTGCTGGAATTACTTCTCGACCCTGTGGAGTGTTCGGAAACGACGGGTCGGCTACAACTCGGCCTGCAGGAAGCCCTAGTGAATGCGGTTCGTCATGGAAATGCTGGTGATCCCAAGAAGTGTTTACGGATCCGTCGCATCCTCACGCCCAGGTGGATGATCTGGCAGATCCAAGATGAAGGAAAAGGCGTGCCTGCCCATGCGCGTGAAGCGAAGCTCCCCGAGTGCATCGAAGCAAATCAGGGCCGTGGTCTGTTTTTGATCCATCAGTGTTTTGACGACGTGCGTTGGAGCCGTCGCGGCAATCGCGTGCAACTCGCCTGCCGCCGGCCTGAGGTTCGGATGATGTCTCCGTTCAACGATGCGGACAGCCAGGATCTTTCAATTCCCGTCTGATCCAACGCAGCGCTTGCTGAGTGAGCTCTTCAACATCCTGACGTTCGCCACCCTGGATGAGCTGAGCAAGAGCTGCTGCCATCAGCTCGGCACAGCGCCGATCCGCATCCGTTTTCCAACGATGCCAGTCACGATCTCCAACACTCAAACATCCATGCAGTTGCTGAGCGAGCTGAGGAGCTTGCTCAGGCCATTTTGACTCAGCTGCTGGCATCTTGTTCCGGTGACCGATCACACTTATCTTGAACCTCACGTCAACGTTGTGGCGTGCATCAACCTCAATTGGATGGGTATGGGCCGACGCCGCAAACCATTGCGTAACCTCCATGCCCTGGCCACAGTGTTGCAACTCAAGCCAAGACGATGGGAACAGAACGATGTAAAATCGAGAAGACAGATACAACGAAGAAAGTTAGTCAAAACTCTCTTTGAGAGTGAAGATATTTTCAAATGGACTTCTCAATCTAAACCTCCTCTTTGGTTCTGGCGTTCACTCCGTTGGGGAGGTCCTGGTCTGTTCCTCGGGTATGTACTTTCAAAACTTTCGGCTTAATCAAAGTCTTGGTCAAAGACCTTGATCAAGAGTGAACAATCACGAGTGATTCGTGGGATTGATTATTTCCAACCAATGAAGATCCAGAAACCTCGGCATGATGGGATGTGGGTTGCCCTTTCAGCCAGGCTTGATGAAGAGCACGACGACGACGATCCTCCTCAAGCACGAGGCGATCGGCTGCATCCTGAGGAGTCTCCCCATGCAAAAGGGCAGTACGAATGCAGATGCCAAAACCATAGGCTTCAACCTGAGCCTTTCCCTCCATCAGGACCAACTGAAATGACCAACCTTGAAGCCAGCGAACGTAAAAAGGGTTGATCATGCAAGCCCTATGAATGAATGCACCTTATGGGGAGCTGACAAGCATCAAAACGGGTTGTCAGGGAATCACTTCAAGGC
>WTGE01000296.1 GCA_011525445.1 Synechococcus sp. CO36386bin_37 | reverse complement strand
GGTAGTTCACTGTCCCACATCGCATCATCGGCACTGGCATTAGCCTCCCTATGCCACGCAGCATCTGTTGTTGTTCCCGTTTCACTCAGCTGTAGTTGCCTTGAAACCGTCTTGCGTCGATTCAGTCCTCAGGTGATGCTGGCATTACCTGTCACCTTGTTTGCACTGGTCCGCGATCAACGTTTACGTCAACATGATTTTGATTCTGTCCGTCTCTGCATCAGTGGTGGGGACAAAGTCAATCATCAGTTACACACCGAATTTGAACGGATCACCGGACAACGGATTGATGAGGGCTACGGCATGAGTGAAATTGGTTTTGCAAGCCTTTCTCCAATCCATGGTGAGAACAGAATGGGGTCAGTGGGCAAGCTCTGTCCAGGCTTTGAAGGTATCATCCGTTCTCCTGATGGCCAGGAATTGGACGTAGGAGAAGAAGGTGAACTGTGGGTTCGATCACCAACAATGACATGTGGCTATTGGGGAAATTCCAATGCAACAAACGAAACGATTCAGCAGGGTTGGCTGAACACCGGTGACGCGATGCGTTTTGATGAAGACGGCTATTTATGGTTCTGTGGTCGGCGGAAACAGATTATTGTGCATGACGGGTCAAATATATGTCCACAAGATGTGGAAGAGGCTCTAATGGAACATCCATCTGTAGAACAAGCAGGTGTGATTGGTATTGAAGACGATGTTCACGGGCAGAATGTCCATGCATACGTATGCTTAAAACATGAGTTGGCAGTGCCAACTGTTCCAGAGCTAATTAATTTTGCACGAGAACGAGTAGGTTACAAAGCACCTGAAGTTATTCAGATATTGCCGTCATTACCGATTAATTCTGTTGGCAAAATTGATCGCGTAGCTCTTTATTCACTGCAATAAATCTTAAATCAATTATTCATTTAAGGTAAAGCATCCTAGGCTTGGACAATACGACTCCAATCTAACAAGCAGATTCTTTAAATCAAGAAGAAGGAATTTAAAAACCTGCTTTTCCAATCATTATAAGTGCTATTACAGACACCACTTAAAACAATAAAAACTTTAGCAATTAAAGCCAGATTGTGATCAAACCTCAAAACCGTTTCAATGCAAAGAATCTGCATAGGCCCAATCATAACTGTTAAGTCGAACTAATGATGCCGAGTTTTATCAAGAACTTGAAAGTGATATATACAGTGGACCATAAGAAAGGCTAAGCAATCAACTGATAAAGCAGATCTAACTGTCTGACGAGCGGATAATCACTGATTAGCGATCAGTAAAACGAAACATTTGAAAAAAACAAACAACGTTTGCATAAAATCAGGACAATGAATAGATTATAACTGTTGAAGAAAATATTGATCAACCCTATAATTCGAACAACGCGATCTCTGCACTAAGTCCTGGTCCAAATGCTAACGCTACACATGGTCCCTTATGACAACGCAATCGCATACGATCTAAAACAAATAACACCGTTGCTGAAGACATGTTGCCATATTCACTCATGATATCCCGTGAGTCGTTCATGAGATGACTGCTGAGGGATAGTGCATCAGCACACGCTTGAAGAATTCTTGGTCCACCAGGATGAACCGCCCAGTGATTAATGTCTGAGAGACTATAGTGATAAGTATTCAGCCAACGATCGATCCATGGTTGTAAGTTCTTGGCAATAGCGTCAGGCACATTTGCCGATAACCCCATAGAAAATCCATGGTTCCCTACCTTCCAGTGCATTAAATCTCTTGTCATAGGAATCACATTCGATCCTGATGCATTCAGTTTCATCATGACTGAAGAATCATCCAGGCACGATGGCTGGCCATGAGAAGCCACGACGGCAGCAGCTCCATCAGCAAACAGAGAATTAGCAATCACTTGCTCAGGATTCCAGCCATATTGAAGATGAAGGCTGCAAAGTTCGACTGAACACATCAAGACAACGGCACTGGGATCAGCCTGAGTGAAAGCATGCGCCACTCTTAGGGCATTCAAAGATGCATGACAGCCCATAAAACCAACATGGGTACGTTGTACACCAGCGTTCAGGCCCAGTTGATGGATCAGATCAAGATCAACACCAGGAGCATGAAAACCGGTGCAACACACAGTGATCAGATGGGTCACTGTTGACGCATTTAATTTTGATTCAGCCAGAGCTGATTGACATGCCTCAACTGCCAGCGGCGTGGCATGCAACTGAAACAGTTGCATGCGCTCGGATGTGCTTGGGCTGTCATTTTGATAAAACGGTAAACGATGCTCTATAGGTTGATCACTATCGCCTGTAAGAAGCACACTTCCTCGACTCTTAATTTGTAAGCGTCTATAGATACGTCTTAAAAGAGAAAAATGACGGTCTTCAATTGCATTAACTCGTTCGGATAATATTCTAG
>WTGE01000139.1 GCA_011525445.1 Synechococcus sp. CO36386bin_37 | reverse complement strand
TCTCCCTTTCGTAGCGCAGAGCTCAGTTCAGCTGGCAACCATTCACACCAACGGTTCCGTTTCATGTCCGCTGTATTTGTGAAACCAGCCATTTCCTTTCACTTTTTATTTCCGCTACGAACCTCTTGCTGAGTTGATTATGTTTCATTGCTCCGAGTTGTGTTTCATCTTCGGCGTGTAACGCCCTTTCGGATCGGGTTTGCAGTTAGTCAGTAATGACGTCATCACCTTTTACAACTTATTGAATAAAAACGAGAATCATTTTGTCTCAGATTTGTGTTATGGAGCTTGTTTACAAGTGGTATTCGGCCATCTACTGTTAGAACATCGCATCGCAGTGATCTAATGACGTCAACAATGTTGAAGTGTGCTTGCTCCGAATGTACCTGTGAAGTGAGCAGTCCATCTGCCATTTCTAAAAATGGGCGTATCTACTGTTCAGAAGCTTGCTCCAATGGACACCTCAATCATGAGCCCTGCCATGGCTCTGTTGGATCCTGTGGTTGCACATGTGGTTCTTGACTTTGTTCAGGGGAGACTATATCTGCCTTGTTTGTGAGTTTCAGAAATATTATTTTTATGGTTTTGATCACTGGCAATTGCTAATAAGACTGCCACTGTATGAGCCAGGAGGCAAAAGGTGGCGAATTCATCCATTGCGGATTAAACCAAGCTATAAATTTATCATCTAATTGCCAGAGAGCTTGTTGATTTCTAAACTTTGCAAGGTTCTTGATTCATCTTGTTGTCAATTCTCAAGAGTTTCTGAGAACGTTTTGTCGGACGTTGGAAGACAGTTATCATTTATTAGTTTCAAGACCAATTGAATAAGACAGTTATTTCTATGATTTCCGAGTTCTTTTGCTGAAAGAATATCAGTAGGCGATTTTACCCCGGTTTTCTCAAAATATCATCCATAATCAATGGAATATTTAGCATGTAATGCATGAATTATGTCTATGGCTTCATTTCATTTTTGGTTTGCCGAATCGTGTATTGGTCTTGTTCTGGTCTTGATCAATCTAATGACTTGAAAAAAAGGCCTCTGCAATTGCAGAGGCCTTGGAATCATTCATACTGGCTTTATTATTTAGAGTAAGGTATTCCTCGGTAAGACATTACAGGGTGATGAGTTGAAGATGCAGAATTGGTGCGTATGTACTTTTTGCCGCGGTAGGTGAGTGTCATTGGATGTTCCTCAGATGTAGGTCCCCGTTCCCTGGCCTACTTGTCTGCGCTTCACATATTGTGAAGTGAACGTATTTGTAGCGGTAACTACAAATACGTTATAGCGAGTACGTCAGGTTGCCCGTCGTTCATTCTGTTACAAAACAGACGTGAATCGGCGAATTTGCTGTCTCCTCATACGGAACCATCAGCGAACTCGCTGCCATGGCTGGGGTTGTTGGCAGCACGCATAGTCGTTGCTGTGCTGATTCGTCGAATCTCTTGAAATCACTGCTGATTAACCAATCCAGGCAGTTGCCTGAATAGAAACCATCACCGCTCCATTGGATTCCACATGCTCTCTGTTCTCACGGAGGAAGTTCGCTCTCGCTCCTTCAGGTGCCTTCACAACGACGACCACTTGTTTGGGATCTTTAGGTGAAACTCCTCGAAAAAGAACTTGCATGTTGTACCGGTCATGCAGTGCAGAGGTTTCTTGGCTGTCAAAGGCTTTGACCCATTCATCCCAGCTGTTAGAGATGGACAGTGTTACTACTTCAGTTAGAAGCATTGCTTTCCTTCGTCTCATATCAAACTATGCACTTGATTCAGGCCTCACCAAGGGTGAGAGCCGTCTATTGAATGGGTGGTTACCGACAACTTTTCAAGTTCAGAATTCCCTGTGATGTCGGTAAGGGTTGTGTTGCTTGCCTGTTGCTGGGTTTTCAGTGATCAATCCTTCCAGTACCTTGAGAACCTCGCAAATTGGATCGTGTTCAGTGTGGGGATCTGAAGGATCCAGTTGTTGCGATTAGACATTGATCTGATCAAAACACGCAAGGAGATGATCGGAGCAACAGCTCCAGTTTTCAGTTTGTGTAGCTCCCCGCTGCCGTTTACAGACCGCTGAAGCGCAATACAAGTTCTAAGGCTCCAAGTCCAAATAGGAAGGTGCTTCCCAGCAACGCTATTTCTTTTTTTGAATTCGCCATAAAAAGCAGGGTTGACCCTACCAGCAACGACCCAAAAAATCTAAAGGGAATCTGCAGTTCCAATGTTTCGAAGTTTTTCGGTTTAGCTATTATGAGGCATTGCTTTACTCAACTTCATGACACAGGCGTAACAATTCATGGCTCGACCGGTTTGTGCAATGCTTCGAAATGTTTCCCACGATACAAAAAGTTTTGTGTTCGTCTCCTTGATCTCTGCTGATTAGCCTACGTAGCGCTCCCAAAGGTATACAC
>WTGE01000311.1 GCA_011525445.1 Synechococcus sp. CO36386bin_37 | reverse complement strand
AAGTCCGCGAGGGAATCACAGCAGAGGAGTTTCAGGAGTTCATCGACGGCCCCAATGGTGTGAACTTCGGATTGGGGGCATGGATGAACATCTGCAGGGAGATCAACGTTGAGATGGCAGGAAACCCTCCATACCCAAGAAAGTTCTGAACAAGCTTGAAATCAACGCACGGACAGTGATCAGGCTTGATGCGTCAACACTGATCCCGAAACTGGACCGGTGACAGAGGGGTAGGAGATCACTCCCAAGAGAAATCGCGAACCTGGCTTCAGTGCTCGATCAACTGCGAGTATGCCGCGACCAGGTTCTAAGCATCAAGCCATTCGTCTAACGATGGGATAACTGTTGACTCGTCAGCCTCCTTGCAGAACATGAAGACGTGGTTGAGGCAAGCAGCAGCCTCTGGACAAATCCATCTGCGGTCAACTTTGATGAAAAAGCGCCCCAGGTTGTCACCAAGTACACAGGCCCGACCCAAAAGGTGAGGAATCACTGTCATTCGATAGACAGCCGCTTTCTATGTCTACACTTAACTAAGAGTCCTCCTTAAGGATATGGGATTCGAAGGTGGCGACAAAACAGACCGCTTCCTCCTTGCAGCAAGGACACGTGCCCAGGCTGCAATGCATGAGAAGTCTCCAAAACTGACAGCGCTTGAAAAGGCAATGTTGCTCACTCTTAAGAGAGGTGAACGCCCCTGCAAAAACGACAAAGCGCCGTAGGGGAAAGCCTTTAACAATCTTGCCAATAGGATTATGGCTTTGATCGAGGATTCATTCGACAGGAAGCGCGATCAACGACTGGAGACCTTTCGAGAGCAATTGCTTCACTCCACCACAAGCTCTCGGCAGCAAGAAAGGAACAGGCCTACGCCACTCCAGACATCAAAATTACTCTTGATGTGACAAACCTCACGAGACAAGATGAGCCAGATCTCCAAGTTGATGAGTGAGGTCTCAGAGAGTAGAAGCATCGAAGGCAGTCAACGCCTTCCCACCTCACCAGAAGAATGTCATTCATCCTGACAGCTTGGATCGCCGTTCTCAGCAGCCTTTGCATGTCGCTAACGACTCTGGCCTCTGCATCTTTGATCAAGGAGGCCGCTCGGAAGTCATATTTGACAAATGGTGATCATGAAGTCTATCTCGTTGTTCAACCCACAACCAAGTCTCAACACTAAAAAGACTTCTGAAATCAAGTGAAGTCCTAATTGGCACCCTTTGGACATACTCCTTTGCGCACAACAGGAAGACGTCAACAATTCCTGGAAGCGATGAAACTGGGTTAAAACCAAATCCAGCCTGAAACGGCTGTAGTCAATTCCCAAACCATTCCAGCAGAAACTGGAGATTGATCTCAAGACATTGGCCGGCCAGCGGCGGTTCAGCACGGCCAGGCACAGACCAGCCACTCAGCTCAGTCATTTTTCAGGGGATTCACACGACACTGCAAGCAATGAAACCTCAACATGTCGCAAAATTGAAAAGGAACGGATGTCAGACATGAACTGTGTTCACTACATGAGTCCCACATGCGGACTAACTTGCTGCCTCACAATGGCAGAACAATTTGCCTTCTACACAAAAAACGAACCATCATTGATTACATTTTGCCCTCTTGTTCAACGCTACGGTGAATTCATCAGCGCCCAAGAAGAACACCGCCAAACAATAAAGAAAGATCCTTGATCAACATGCCCATTAAAATGCTCCAACCTATACCTAGACGCCGCGCATGAACAGACATAAAATGCATATACCAAAGGAGATTGCAAACAAAAACAATAACCCTTCAAGCAAGCCATATTCAAAATCACAAGAGGTTTATATCAATCATAGGATCAATGGTCGTCTCCAGAGATACTGTTTGCGCCGGAGGGGGGACACCAACAACCACATGAACCACACCGGCGACTCAATCAAAAGAGTTCAAACCTCCCAAACAATTCAAATAATTCTCAAATCCTGGCGAAGAGGAACTCTTGAACATTTCGAATGCCAAAACTTAGTACCAAGATTTTTTTCGAAACTGTTAGAAAAATCGCATTGAAAAGCATTGGAACCAAAAACGTCGATTATTCGAAAGCAAACGATACTTCCAACGGCAATCTCTGAGCACTTTGCGGCAATGATATCCTCATTGACGTCGACGAAACAACATCCTGATGTCAACAAGGCATCAGAGGAATCAAGGAATCATCTCAGTAACAATGTCTTCAAACGGAAACTAATGAAACGATTGCTTATTGTCTTGGCATTGGTTGGGACGCCGATCCAGGCCCAGAGGTTTGAAAAGCTGGATCGAGTGGATGGCTGGTTGATCGAGCGGAAGCTTACAAAAGAACAGGAACCCATCTGCCGAGCATCGATGATGAATGGAGGAAGCTGGTTCTCAGCACGGGTTCACCTCAAT
>WTGE01000279.1 GCA_011525445.1 Synechococcus sp. CO36386bin_37 | reverse complement strand
ATGTTTGTGGTGGGTCTGTTCTTCTATGGCTCTTACGTGGGCGTGGGTTCTGCCTAAACACTCAAATTCTCTCAACGAGCATTGAGAGGCAAACACGAGAAAACAACAAAGAGAGTGACGAGCCAGGCGTCAATGCCTGGCTTTTTTGTTGATGCGGAAAAGTAAGTCAGATGGCGAAAAAAATCAACCACATATCATGTCCGCGAAAGATCAAATGATGATCAAATCAACTTGAAGAAGCAGCAAATTCTGCGAGTCCAGCGAAGTCAGAGGCAAATTGCCTAACAGCTCCAAAAGTCGGGGATGAAGGATGAGTAGATGAGGTTTGCCCAGAAGCGGACTGATTCCATACCTCAAGCATTAGGGAGGCAAGTGAATGCTCGCTGGATCGATCGAAGAAACGAGCAATTCCAGCTGCCTGCTCTTGATTAACAGGGAGGTCAGAAAGAAGTAGCCGGACAGAAAACACGCGAGCCTCCTCGACTGTGGTGCTCCAACCTTCGTAAAGGGAGGGATTGAGAACCGCAAGGCTGCCCAACATCAATGGGGCAATGTGCTCATATGGAATCATACCCAGCAAACGGAAAGAATCTGATAAACCAGCGGACTCGCGGTACGCCAAAAAGCGTCGAAAGTACTCGGAGGCTGAAGGATCAGGCAGGCGACCAGATGCAACAACAATGATGTCAGGAGCATCAACCTGAAGAAGGTTGAGAGCATTGAGCACTAGCTGATGATTTTTGTGTTTATAGAACTGATTGGGCAAATAAAAATAATGAAATGGAAGTTGGTAAAGAATACGCACATGGTCTATATCAGCAAGAGATGGGCATGAACGGGGCATGACAGCAAACCGAACAACATGAGTCCTGCCAACGGTAGAAGGATAGTAACGATGGCAAGCTTTACTTGCATCATTGCTGCTCAACATAATGTGCCTGCCAGCGGCAATTTGAAGACGAAATCCCAACTCGCGCTTCCACCATGAGAAAGATGAAAAAAGAGTAGGCATGTCGCGATGTTGCAAATCAGGAATCCAGGCGATAACAGGAATACCAATACGAAAACCGAAAAATCGAGCGTTCTCAAAAACCACATCAATGGAATGGTTCATCAACAGACGCTTGATTCGGAAATCAGAACCAAAGATCAAAGAGCGGATCAAGGACCAGCTTCCACATGAATCATTGAAAAACTCTGAATAAATAACTTCAACACCTTCAATGGCGAGGAGCGGCTGAAGAAGCTCTAAGTCCAAATCAGTACCAAGAAACAAAACAGGCTGCACTTTGCCTGAGCAAAAATTTCCAAGAACCGTCAGAAGATTAATCAGATAGTTGTAACCACCCGCCCAAGCCCTTCCGCCGATGAGAGTGAAGGCAATGCGGACCATCCTACGCAGAACGATTGTCTAAGAACCAATGAACATACTGGCGCATAGCAGAAGAAAAATCAGAATCACACGAACAACCCACGCGTTGGAGAAGGGCAGTATCGGCAATAAGAGAAAAGGGATCTCCTGGTCGGGACTGACCAGTAAACGACAGTTTGGGGCTAAAAAGATCAGGTGAACAGGCTGCCCAAGCATCCATGACGAATTGAGCAACATCACGGACAGACGAACCGACGCCAGTGCCAACGTTGATGGGTGTTTGGAATAGATTACTTTCTGGATGAAAGGCAATAGAAACAAGAGATTCAACAACATCGGTAATAGACGTCCAATCACGTAGCTCATTTCCGCTTCCACCAAGTAGAAGAGGAGATTCGCCTGCCGCTAAACGACTACATATGTCCCAGAGCAGTTGTTTACGTAGCTCTGGTCCATAGACCGAGAAGAGGCGGGCAATGCGGCAATCAAGGCCATATGTCTGCATGTAGGAACGACAAAGCGACTCCATCATGAATTTGTGAAACCCATATGGAGAGAAAGGGGAAGCTGATGCTGACTCGGGAATTGGACCATTAAAACCAGCCCCATAAACGGCAGCACTGGATATCGCTATCAATCGTGTGGTGGGAGCAGAGGAACGAAGCCAGTCCAGAAGGTGCGCTGTGCTGTCCACTGTGCGCTTGAAATCGTCTAACGGGTGAGCGACAGCAGAAGTAACAGAAGAACCTCCAGCCAGATGAAAAACATATTCAGGATTATATTGATCTTGGACTTGTATCAATAAATCCAGGGAGAGATCACCTGAAAACCAATTAGATAAGCCGGTTAATGAATACTTTGGCTCAGACCAATCGCCATGACCGATACCAATCACATGATGACCATCGTGAAATAAATGCCTAGAAAGGTGTTGTCCAATAAAGCCACGAGCACCCGTTATAAGAACTGTTGCCATGAAGGGTTAATGGGGTCGTATGGCAACAAAGGAGTAAAGACGGCCAGGTCTATGGTCAACCAAAGCAA
>WTGE01000406.1 GCA_011525445.1 Synechococcus sp. CO36386bin_37 | reverse complement strand
CCAGGCTTGTAATAGGGCGGCTAAAACTGCGACTCACGCAGGTTTCTTGCTTTGGGGAAGGTTCCAGATCAAGCGGCAGACAGGCATGACCTTGCAGTTCTTTCTGGAGCCGAACACCCACCACACCAGCCTTTGCGCGAAGACGTCCGCTGGGCATATCCCGCAACTCACGTGCATTCGCCACCCCTCGCATTCGGCACCAAAGAGCAAGTTTGCGACCGATACCCCAAACATCTTCAATCGAGATCGATTCCAGCCAACGATCGGGATCACGGCACACTCCAAAATCAAAAAGCCCAGCATGTGCGGGAACCACCTTTGCCAGGCGATTCGCCAACTTGGCCTGACCCTTGCTGGCTCCCAGACCAATAGCAATCGGCAAGCCTAAATTACGTCGAGTCAGCGTTCGCAAGCGCCGTGCCCAGGGATACAGGTTTCCATCGGAGGGGCGACGCAGACGAGCAAAGGCCTCATCAATGGAGTAGATCTCCAGATCCTCGACCTGACTCTCCAACAAACTCATCAGCCGTTGGCTCATATCGGCATAGAGGGCGTAATTGGAGCTGCGAATCACTACATTCAGCTGTTCCAAGCGTTGCTTGGCTTTGAAGTAAGGAGTGCCCATGGCGATACCAAGAGCTCGGGCTTCAGCACTACGAGCCACGATGCAACCATCGTTATTGGAAAGCACCACGACAGGGCGACCGATCAGGGCCGGATCGAGGCTCTGCTCGCAGGAGGCATAGAAATTGTTGGCATCAATCAGAGCTATGACCTGGGACATGGTCTCGAATGCAGCGCTAAAGCGGATGGATCACATGAATGGCAACACCCCAAATCTGAACATCACCACAACGATGCAAATCCAGATGGGGATAGTCAGGGTTGGCAGCCTCCAGCCGTAGATGGCCGCGATGGCGAACCAGGCGCTTCAAGGTGAACGCGCCATCCAGCACAGCCACCACTACACGACCAGGCCGGGGATCAAGACTGCGATCCACCACCAACAAGTCGCCATGGTGAATGCCTGAACCCGTCATGGAATCGCCGCTGACCCGCAAAAAAAAGGTGCTCGTTGGGTGGCGAATCAGCTGTTCATTGAGATCAATTCCCACCTCGATGTAGTCATCAGCAGGGGAAGGAAAACCTGCTGAAATCGGGTCACTGGCCAGAGGAAGGCTGAGCCGTTGACGCTGAAGGCGCAGAGGCTCGGGGGGCTGGAGCGATATCTGAGGCAATTCCACAGAAACACAAGACACTGAAGATATAGTACAAATGTTCTAGTTTTGCTGCGCTGTGTTGTTGCCTGCCAAAGCCAAGCCATCCCTCCAAAACAATGGGTAATGAGGGCGGAACAGACCTGCAGAGCTGTTCCGCCATAACTCAACATTGGTCCACAGGTCGCAACTGCTTTTCAAGGCGTGAAATGCAATGACGCCTCACTCTTCTCTTCTGCCTGCCAAGCCTCAAGAACGTCGGGGAAATGCTCTTCAATGCACGCATCACAGATGCCGTGACTGAAGTTCAAATTTGTACGCGAAGACAGATAACGATCTAAATGAAGCCAATGTCCGTCAGAATCTTTTACTTTCCGGCAATACGAACATGTGGATATTAATTGACCAGAACCTTTATGAGAACAGAAGGATTCGATCAAGCGGATGGATCGCTTTCTGAGTTCAAGAAAAGCAACCGCTTGCCGCGACAGAGACTGCATCACTCTGAATTGAGTATCAGTGAGCCCATGGGGCTCTCGATCAATGACACAAAGAGTACCGATTCTGTGATTCTCATCATTTTGCAATGGGAAACCGGCATACAACCTGATTTTTGGGTCACCGCGCACCAAGGGATTGTCATGAAAACGCTCGTCCTTTAATGCATCTTCAACAATCAAAGGCTCGGAGGAATGAATGGCGTGGGCACAGAACGACCAATCCCGAACCGTCTCTTCAGCATCAAGACCAACCTTTGCTTTAAACCATTGACGATCGGAATCAACAAGGCTCAAAAGAGCAATCGGAGTACCACAAGTGAGAGACGCTATTGTTGTAATATCGTTGTAATTCTGTTCAGGTTGTGTTCCCAGAATTCTGTATTCCGTAAGGGCTTGCAATCTTTCTGACTCGTTGATGGGAATTTCAGGCTTTTTCAAGTCAGAAGATTGTCTGAATCCTCATTGTCATCAGATCGCATCACCATAGGCATAAAGCACAATAAAAGTTAATTTTAAAACCTCAAAGCGTTAGCCCATCTGTTCGAATCGGTAACTGACAACATGAAAAACGTAACGTGAATGTTTGTTCGACAATGCGAGGCAAGCTGAATATCTCAATTCCTATTGGCTGAAGCCGCAGATCCACGCCTGACTGGTCACTCTGGAAACTGAAGCAACCGTTGACGACACACAACGGAGATTTTGAACTGGTTGCAATCAGGATGGTTGCTTCTTCTGCAGTGATTGATGGCCGACTCTCCCTATCTCTTGGCCATTGCTCTGTTGGAGCAAAACGGAACGAGAGCCATGCCCCTTGGTGGACGGTCTCTACCACTGGGAACGAGTCACAACGAAGAAAGGGCTCCTGCTCTGATGGCTCGCGAGTTGGCCTTGGAACTCCTGCTGCGAATCTGGCAACGCAGTGATCAAGGTCCTTTGCAACGCCAAGCGGGGCAGACAAGTTTGCTCATCGCAGAATTAGGAATGGAGCACTTGCCAGAAAACCTGCCGAACCTCAAAGCAGCCTGGCTCAACACAGGAGACCACGACACCTTTCAGCGAGGACTCTTGGACATCAGCTCACGCTGTTGGAGTATCAGCATCGCCAAATTCAAGCCCATCACGTTGACGGCCTTGAAGTGATAGGACTGAACCATCGAGCCACAAGAAGTGGAGGTCACTCCAACACGCTAAGAAGGCATGGCAGCAATCAAGGCTGCAAGGCCAGCAGCAATGGAGTGCTGTTGGTTGCAATCAAAATGAACCCCATCAAGGGGGGATGGATCGGCAACCGTTTGCACATCAAAAAAGAAAACCGACTCTTGTTCGGCAAGCCTGCGATACAGAGAAGGAAGCTGACGAGCCTTTTCAGGGGCACCCTTAAATCCCCAGGCAAGGGCCTCAGGCGTGGATTGAATCAGTCCAGGCGTCATCAAAACAATGTCCGGAGGCTGATTCGAACCACGTGGACCACATTGACAGGAAAGACGAATATCGCGGATCAGTAGTTTAGCGCCAGCGGTTATTTCTTCGGGCGAGAGGTTAAACGAATTCTTGCAATCATTACACCCCAAAGCTAAGATCACAAGATCAAGAGGCTTGCAGCTATGCATAATCATGAGCAAATCCTTTCGACCATTGCAGGAATATTCTCCTCCATAGTTGACAGCCCCAAGAGGGTCGTCGATCACCCACGTTCTTGAATTCAGCCCTTGCTCAATCACAACCCAACTCTGATCATCAGGGAGCATCTGATTCAAGAGCTGTTCGAGACGATTCGGCCAACGCTCTAGGAATGGTAAACGTCCCGAACCATCCGGAGCCATTCCCCAAGTGTTGGAGTCTCCAAAACATAAAATAGTTTTTGGCTCGACAATCTCCTTATCAAAGGCTTTGAATAAATCGTGGTTAAAAGTCATTTAGGAAAATAAAAGCAGTCATGCACTCAAGCAATAATCACAATGCAATTTAGGCTCGATGGTATGGACTCCCACTCTGAATGGAATGGGCTCGAAACAATTGTTCGATCAACAGAAGTCTTGCAAGTTCATGGGGATAGGTCATAGGAGAAAGGCTGAACTGCCAACGGGCCAGGGCCTTGAGCTCAGACGTCAGTCCATCAGCACCGCCGATCACAAAAGCAAGTCGCCGGGATCCCAACTCGCGGAGACGCTCCGCAAAGGCAATCGAACCCATCGTTTCTCCCTGCTCCATCAACATCACAGGCCACTCATCTGATCGCAACGCCTGAACAATCGCTTCGGCTTCTTTTTCAGGATGACTATCGCGCAACTCAACAATCGTGAGTCCAGGAAGTCGTTTGCGATAGAGCTCAATCCCATCTTGAACCCAGCGTTTGCGAATCTTTCCAATCGCAACAATACGAATGCGAGATGCAATCATCTCTGAATGTCAAAATAGAGAACAGGAATACAATCAATCTTCGTCATCTTCTAAAAGAAGTTGACCAAAAGCCACATACAACGATTCTTCCTCACTGCCGGCAACAACGTTCGGACGTGAGGGAAGCGTGTTTTTACCGGAGCCGCCACGACTTGATGGCGTGGACTGACTCTGCGGGGACTGACCGTTGGCTGAAGATGGGGCCTGAGTGCTGGCTTTCCTCTGAGCAGCGACATGACGCTCGGCATCCTTAAGGCGAGCCATCAGATGTTCCGGAACAGTGCCATCAGTGCTCGCTTTCATCAATTCCCGAAACAACCGCTCGGGATTGTCTTCCGTTTCAATGCGATGACGTTTTTGACTCGCCTTGATGGGGCGCTCTTGGCTGGGCTGAGGAGGCGAAATCGGCTCAGGCAAAGAACGCCCTAACTGTTTGAGGCGTTCCAGACTGCGGGGATCAAAACTCATGAGCAACCAAGGGTCTCTCGGGTCTCGCGACCGGTCACCGGATTGATTCCCTCAGCAGCTGCGCAAAGGGTTTTAAGAGCATCACCACGAAACGGCACGTTGGTGAAATCAGCGCCAGTGATCGTGACATTGATGAACCGGGTGTTGAAGGCGAAGGCATCCTCCAAAACGGCATCAGTGAGATTCGTGCCATCCAGAACGGCTGAATCGAGCGTGGCATCTCTGAGATTCGTGCCGGTGAGATTCGCATCCTGCAGCTTGGCTCCATAGAGACTGGCGCCTTGCAAATCACTACCTGACAGATCTGCATTGCGCAAATTGGTGAGATTGAACGTCACTCCCTGCATCTCCCGGTTCGCAAAATCAGCACCGATCAACACCTGTTTGGCGTAGTCCATTGCTGCATGAGCCGGGGGTAGCAGCAGGCCGAACACCAGCAGCAGAGAGAAACAAGGGGCCAGCAGGTGTCGTCTCATCACCGAGGGGTAACAGTGATGCAACCCTAAAGCTCTTGTCCTCCGAGAAGGACCGGGTTCCAAAGTTCCGGTCCTGCGCTCGAGCCGTTCACCACAGCCGGTTCCGTTGCAAGGGGAGCGGCCAGAACAACGCCAATGGCTGTTGATCAAGGCCAAAGCGATTCAGGACGTGCAGGATGCGATCACCTGCTCGAGCCGTTCCATCCGTTGCTTCCGCGAACCCCAGAGTTCAATCAACTTTGGAGCCTCATTTTCGGAAATCACATCGAAACGCCCTTCGCGGTAAATCTGCTTGAAAATCGCATCCACTTCAGCCCGATACGCAAGATCCACAGGACGAATGCCGTCGTCCTCCATCTCCACGGGCCAACGGTCCGTGATTGGCACGAACACCAACAGATCGAGCCGCTCCAAGGTTTCCTTCACTCTGGAAACCATGGCCATCACAAACGCCTCATCGATGTCCGTTGTCCCTTGATCAGCCGTGTATTGGGAGTAAGCGATGTAATCCACCGGCGCACGATCGAAGATCACGCAGTGATGACTCGACGCGTAAAGATTGACCCGACTGGCGTTGTAGTACATCTGGATGCCGTTGTGCAGGCGATTGCATTCCTGACGGAAGCGGATGTCGTACATCTCGCCATCAAGGGCACGGAATGGTTCCTCTTCCCGTTGATAGTTGGGATGTCGTTGCACCCAATCCCACACAAGGGTGCTTTTACCAAGTGAATGGGAGCCACTGACAGCAATGCGCATGGCGTTGTGAGCTCAAGGTTGCTTGACAAACGCTTTAAAGAGTTTGGACATGATTGCAATGGGGGAATGCTCAGATCAACAATCGAGGAGCATCGACGGGATTGCACGGAAGTGAGGACGCTGGCCTCTGGGCTGAGCGTCATGTTCGGCGTTTGCTCACCAACAACGGCTGGCTATGTCGTTCTGAACGCTGGAAGTGTCGGTATGGGGAAATCGACCTGCTCATGATCAAGGCCCACGCCAGTGGTCTGCGATTGCTAGCCGTGGAGGTGAAAGCGCGTCGATGCTGTGGAGTGGATCGCTGGGGTTTACGGGCGTTCAACAGAAAGAAGCGGCAGAGACTGGCGCGCAGTCTTGCCTGCTGGCAGAAACAACACCCCTGGAGTTGTCATGGTGCGCTGGAGGTGGTGCTGGCTTTGGTCCCACTCCCCCCCACTCACAAATCTGTGCGCTGGATTCACATTACGGAGCTATGGGGTGATGTTGAGTTCTGACAAGGGGACATCGGCACCAGTTCTTCCACTCCGCAGGCGATCGGTTATTCAGAGCTGATCAATCAGGTCGATAACGCGGGACAAATCACGCCGTGGATTCCGAATCACCACATCTGCCCTCTGTTTCAGTGGGGTGATGAAGCGTCGCTCTCCAGCGATCATGTTGGTGAACGTCTGTTCCAACACCACCGGTAAGGAACGTCCCCGTTCGCGGGTGTCGCGCCGCAAACGTCGCAGAACACGCCTTCCCAGCGACACCTCGAGATAGATCAACACATCAGGGGGCATGCGTTCCAAAAGAATCTGAGGGCCAAAGGCGCCCTCGAGGATCACCATGTCCCAGACAGCGGAAAGCGGATCCCAACTCACAGACCTGGTGGCCATGTCGTAGCGGCGTCGCTGCCGGAGGCTTCTCCGCTGGAGACATTGCAGATCGCCGATCAACGCCTCTGAATCGATCGCTGCGATGGTGTCAAACCCATACACCGGATCTGGACACCAGTTCTGCCTGTAGTAATCATCAGAAGCAAGCACCAGAATGCGGACTCCGACCTCCTTCAGCGCTTCCGCAAGACGGTGACTGAAGTGGGTCTTGCCGGCTGCAGAAGGGCCGACGATGCAGATCAACGGAATCCGTTGTCCCATCCCGTCCACCCCATGGCCGCGTGAATCAATCCATCATCATCAACATCCTGGCCGAGGTCCTGCAGATCGTCGCTGGGGCACAGTGAATCCGTGATACGCATCGCATGAGCTTCGGAGAACATACCGCCCGTAAACGGTTTGGTCAGCACTGGCTGCGCGATGAGAAAGTGCTGGATTGGATCCTGGAGGCTTCTGACCTGCAGCCTGGGGATCGCATTCTGGAGGTGGGTCCTGGCCGGGGTGCCTTGACGGAAGGTCTCCTTGCCAGTCAGGCAGATGCCATTCATGCCATAGAACTCGATCGGGATCTCGTGGTCGGTCTCCAGGAACGGTTCGGTTCAGACCCTCGCTTCTCCTTGAAGGCAGGCGATGTGCTGTCCTTGCCCCTGGAGCTGAACGATGGATCACCAGCCAACAAAGTTGTAGCCAATATTCCTTACAACATCACAGGACCACTGCTCGAGCGTTTAATCGGTCGCCTCGACCATCCCGCTGAACCCAACTACCAGCGTCTGGTCTTGCTTGTGCAACATGAGGTCGCGCAACGCATCCGCGCACAACCCGGCCATCGCAATTTCAGTGCCCTCAGCGTGCGCATGCAGCTGCTGGGACGATGCAGCCACATCTGTGCCGTTCCTCCACGCTGCTTTCAACCCCCGCCAAAAGTGCAGTCGGAGGTGATCTGCATCGAACCCTTTCCCGCTGAACAACGTCTTGCACATCCCGTCGCGCGACGGGTGGAACGTTTGCTCAAGATGGCTTTTCTGAGCCGGCGCAAAATGTTGCGCAACACATTGGCTCCGGCCTGTCCTCGAGATCAGTTGCAACCCATGGCGGAAGCGGCAGGCATTGCCCTTCAACAACGCCCCCAGGAGATTGCACCAGAAGCCTGGGTCGCCCTGGCGAAGCGTTTGAATCAACTCGACTCTGCTGTTTGATCGGATGAGCGCTACCGTCCGCGTCATCGCTCCCGCCAAGATCAACTTGCATCTCGAGGTGCTTGGTCAGCGATCCGATGGCTTCCACGAACTGGCGATGGTGATGCAGAGCATCGACCTCGCTGATGCGATTGAGTGTGACAACCGTGCTGACGGGTTGATTCAGCTGCGCTGTGATCAACCAGGACTGAGTTGCGGAAGCGACAACCTGGTGGTCCGAGCCGCTGAATTGCTGAAACAGCGATCCGGTTTCAGTGAGCTTGGCGCAGACATCTCACTCCACAAACGCATCCCCATTGGCGCTGGTCTCGCAGGCGGCTCGAGTGATGGGGCTGCAGCACTGGTGGCGCTCAACACTCTTTGGGGACTGGGACATGACCTGAGTCAATTGGAACGCATGGCCGCTGAACTGGGTTCAGACATGCCGTTTTGTCTCACCGGTGGAGGTCAGCTGTGTTTTGGTCGCGGTGAGTGTCTCGAATCCCTTCCGATTCCAGGCGAATCACTGGGTGTCGTTCTCGTGAAAGATCCAACGGTCAGCGTGTCAACGCCATGGGCCTATCGGGAGTGCCGTCGACTCAAAAGTGATCAGTATCTGGACAGTGAAGAGAGTTTTGCAAGACAGCGTCAGCTTCTGCGTGACGCCTCCTGGCTCCACCCTCTACGCGCTGCTGAGCCACCCCCACTGCGCAACGATCTGCAGGATGTTGTGGCTTCTCAAAACCCCTCCGTTCAGACAGCACTTCGCTTGCTTAAAGCCCTTCCCGGACAACTTCGAACAGCCATGAGTGGTTCCGGGCCCAGCTGCTTCGCCCTTTTTGCCAGTCCACTGGAAGCGGATCAGGCCCTGAAGAGATTTCAATCTCAATTTGAGCAGGCGGGCTTGGCGGCTTGGAGTTGTTCATTCATTGCTCATGGCGCCAAGCTGATGCCATGAGTCATCAAGACACCAAAACGCCTGAAGCACCCTCTGAACCCAAGAAGGGACCACTCAGCTTTCTGTCAGGATCCCTCACAAGTCTGCTGATGGGCTGGTTCAGTTTGAAACTGAGCAGGGGGATGGTGATCTATTTCGCAAATCGTCCACCCACGTTGAGTTCACCCACCGCTCAAAGCATCGCCTCAGCGTTGAAAACTTTATTGATCGGCCTGTGTTTCCTCGCCACATTCAGTTTTCTCTTCATTGGCATTGGCCTGTTTCTTGTGTTTCTTCGCAGTCTTTTCACAGGCAATGAAGTCGACGCTACCTAGCGTCAGATCACTGCCCTGAACAGCCATTGGTGGTGATTGTTGATGACTCCACACGATCTTGGTCAACTGATCCTGCTTCTCTCTCCAGGGTTACTGCTCTCGGTGCTCCTGCTCACAACCTTCGCCGCAGGAGGCTGATGTTTCCCTGCTGAGATAGCTTGGCCACTGACGCCGGCCTTGCCGGGATTGCAGCAACGCCGTGGCAGGGACGCTTCTCTTCAATGCACTTCGTGAGGCCATCGACGAAGAGATGGCCCGCGACGCCCATGTCTGTGTAATGGGTGAAGACGTCGGTCAATACGGCGGCTCCTACAAAGTCACCAAGGATCTCTACGAGAAATACGGCGAATTACGCGTCCTCGACACACCGATTGCTGAAAACAGTTTCACCGGGATGGCCGTTGGTGCCGCCATGACGGGCCTGAGACCCATCGTTGAGGGCATGAACATGGGCTTTCTGCTCCTGGCCTTCAATCAAATTTCCAACAACATGGGGATGCTCCGCTACACCAGTGGAGGGAATTTCACGATCCCAACTGTGGTCCGTGGCCCAGGGGGCGTGGGAAGACAGCTTGGAGCTGAACACAGTCAACGACTTGAGGCCTATTTCCACGCTGTTCCCGGTATCAAAATCGTGGCCTGCAGTACGCCGACCAATGCCAAGGGGCTGATGAAGGCAGCCATCCGTGACAACAACCCCGTGCTCTTTTTTGAACACGTGCTGCTTTACAACCTCACGGAAGAGCTGCCGGAAGGTGATTACACCTGCGCCCTGGATCAAGCCGATCTGGTGCAAGAAGGTCGTGACGTCACGATCCTCACCTACTCAAGGATGCGACACCACTGCCTGAAAGCTGTGGAACAGCTTGAAGCGGATGGAATCAATGCTGAATTAATCGACCTGATCAGTCTCAAACCCTTTGACATGGAGACGATCGCCCGCTCGATCCGCAAAACACATCGGGTGATTGTGGTGGAAGAGTGCATGAAAACAGGAGGTATCGGAGCGGAACTCATCGCGCTCATTACCGAGCATTGCTTCGACGACCTCGATGCAAGACCGATTCGTTTATCCAGCCAGGACATTCCTACGCCTTACAACGGCAATCTTGAAAATCTGACCATCATCCAGCCCCACCAAATCGTTGAGGCAGCTCAAGCCATTGTGCGCACGGGGCTCTGATTGATGGCGCGTCAACAGGGGTGGTTCGCCCTCATCCTCGCTCTGGCCATCGCGGCCGGCTCCGTTCTCGCCAGTTTTCCGCTTCAGCTCGGACTTGATCTGCGTGGGGGCAGCCAGCTCACTCTTGAAGTGCAGCCCTCGGGTGAGATCACCAAGGTGAACGCCGAACAGCTGGAAGCGGTGAAGGCGGTGCTGGATCGTCGCGTGAATGGTTTGGGAGTCGCCGAATCGACACTCCAAACCGTGGGCGACAACCAACTGGTGTTGCAGCTACCAGGCGTGACCGATCCGTCCAGAGCAGCCAGAGTGCTTGGCAGCACTGCTCTGCTTGAGTTCAGAGCACAGAAGCCAGGCACAGAGGAGGAGTTACGCAGCTTGATTCAGCTCAGGGCGCAGTTGAAAAGCATCCTGGCTTTAAACGCAAGCAAAGCTTCATCAGAATCCAAAGATGAAGATGATGAACGCACCCGTGAAGAGCTCGCGAAGGCTCAGAAGGCTTTAGGTCTTGAAGGGGAAGCCGCTTCCGAACAGGAGCAACTGCAACAGCTTCTGGACCGAGCCAATGCGCAAATCGTGGATCGTTTCGAACCGGCAGCACTCACCGGCAAAGACCTCGTGACTGCTGGTCGCCAACAACAGCAAAACGGCAGCAGCTGGGAAGTCACCCTGACCTTCAATCGAGAAGGGGGTGACAAGTTTGCAGAGCTCACCCGCTCCATTGCAGGAACCGGACGACTGCTCGGCATCGTTCTCGATGGCCGTCCAATCAGCGAAGCCAGCGTAGGAGAACAATTCAAAGCTGCCGGCATCACAGGTGGCTCTGCAGTCATCACTGGCAATTTCAGCGCCGAGGAAGCGCGGGATCTGGAAGTCCAGCTCAGAGGCGGATCCCTTCCTCTCCCCGTTGAGATTCTCGAGGTCCGCACGATCGGTCCAAGCCTGGGTGCTGAAAACGTCCGCCGCAGCTTGATTGCCGCCCTGGCCGGCCTGATGTTGGTTGCCCTGTTCATGTTGCTCGTCTATCGACTCGCAGGAGTGGTTGCTGTTCTGGCTCTCAGTCTTTATGCCCTGTTCAATATCGCGTCCTACTCGCTGATCCCGGTCACCCTCACATTGCCAGGGACGGCAGGGTTCATTCTCAGTATCGGTATGGCCGTGGATGCCAACGTGTTGATCTTTGAACGCATCAAAGATGAACTGCGTCGAGGGAACACCCTGATCCGCTCGATTGAAACCGGATTCTCTCAAGCCTTCTCCTCGATCGTTGATGGACACATCACCACACTGATCAGTTGTGCCGCCTTGTTCTTCCTAGGAACCGGCCTTGTCAAAGGTTTTGCTGCCACGCTCGGAATTGGAGTTCTGCTCAGCCTGTTCACAGCCCTCACCTGCACCCGCACGCTCTTGCGCTTTCTGATGAGCTACCAATCGCTTCGACGACCCACCAATTTCCTGCCCGCCGGGCAACTGCCATCTTCCGCTGCTTGAGCCATGGTTGAGTCTTCTCCAACTGGTCAGGAACGCCCGTTGCGTTTCCCACTCAGCCGGCAACGACGAAACGTCTGGATGATTTCGGGTTTCGTACTGATCTTCAGCGCCCTTGGGTTGATTCTGAGCTGGACCAATCCCCAGATTCGCTCACCCTTAAGGCCTGGACTTGATTTCACCGGAGGAACCCAAATCCAATTGGAGCGAGACTGCGGAAGCTCGTGCCCAACCATCAAGGCCATCGACATTCAGCAGAAACTTGGGAGCCTCACCCTTACCCCTGACGACAGCAGCGATAAGAGGGCTCAATCTGTGCCGAATCTGGCAACAGCTCGCGTTCAACTCCTCGATGGTGGCCAATCCGTGGTGTTGCGCATGCCCGCCTTGACCGCATCCCAGGGCCAAGCCGTGATTGAAGCGATGGAGCCGGTTGCCGGGCCCTTTGCGGTGGATGGTCAATCCGTTGACACGATTGGACCCAGTCTTGGAGGTCAGCTGCTGCGCAGCAGCTTGATCTCGTTGCTGGTGGCTTTTTCAGGCATTGCTCTCTACATCAGCATTCGCTATGACGGTCGATACGCCGTGCTTGCACTCGTGGCCTTAGGCCATGACGTTTTAATTGTCTGTGGTCTGTTCGCCTGGCTTGGGTTGGTCAGTGGCTTGGAAGTTGACAGTCTCTTTGCTGTTTCTCTGCTGACGATCGCCGGTTATTCGGTGAACGACACCGTTGTGGTCTTTGACCGCATCCGCGAGCGCCAGCGCGAGGATGGAGATCTCCCTCTCGATACTCAGGTGGATCGTGCCGTCTCCGCCACACTCACCCGCACCCTCTACACCAGTGGCACCACCTTGCTTCCACTTCTCGGACTCATTGTGTTTGGTGGATCCACACTGTTCTGGTTTGCAGTCGCCCTTGCCGCCGGAGTGATTGTAGGGAGTTGGTCCAGCATTGCCTTAGCTCCATCCCTGCTCAGTATCTGGCCCAAACAGCGCACCGTGGGAGCGTGATTTGGCACCTCCCTCGAGAGTCCCGTCCCAGCGCTGGGTGCCTCTGCTACTCGGCGTTCTCGCTTTATCCGACCTGCGGGTGGAACTGCAGCTCCTCTGGGATCACGTCACCCTCACCAGCCTGATCTTCGCCGTGCGGCACCACCTGCTGGCCGTCGTTGTGATCCTTCTTCTCCCATCAATGTGGAAACGCTACGGGCCCACCCGTCGATCGGAGCCATGACGCATCTGAGCATGGACTCCTAGGTTGGAATAACACCTCAGACGCACGATGTCGCTTGATCAAGAAGCCAAGAAAATTCTGTTGAGAAAAATCCCCCATGGTCTGTTCATCTGTGGCGTCGCAGAGGGGGATCAAGTCAACGGTTTCACAGCCAGCTGGGTCACGCAGGGTTCATTCGACCCACCTCTTGTGGTGATGGCCGTTCGTGCGGACAGCACCAGCAATGGCATGATTCAACGCACGAAGCGCTTTTCTCTGAACGTACTGGCAGCGGATCAAAAAGATCTGGCCGCTGTGTTCTTCAAGCCACAGCAGGCCGTTGGTGGACGCTTCGAAGCCGCACCGTTCACAACTGGAGAGCTTGGCTTGCCGATTCTGAAGGAGGCCCTGGGAGCTGTGGAATGTGAGCTCGTCGGCGAACTTGCTCATGGAGATCACACCGTTTTTTTAGGACAAGTGAAATCAGCTGTCCTTCATCGTGATGCTGCTGCCCTTGAGCTCAGCAGTACCGGGTGGCAGTACGGGGGGTAACTGCCAACGATCCATGATCTGCTTGATTACCACCTGCTTCATCACAACCTGAAGCACCACCACAAGCGGCAGGGCGAGCAACACGCCTGGAAGCCCTAAAAGAGCTCCCAGGCTCAGCTGGGCTGTCAGTGCGACAGTCGGCAGGAGGTTCACGGTCCGGCTGAGCAACACCGGAGTCAACACAAATGCTTCAAGGTTCTGAAGTGCAAGGCGCAACAC